>NZ_JBMDWU010000603.1:0-8693 GCF_048594385.1 Micromonospora sp.
CCCCGGGGTTTCGAGCAAACCCGCGGTGTGGGGGCCCGGGGGGGTGGGGCCGGGGCCGGGGCGGGGCCCCCCCCCCCGGCGCGGCGTGAATGGAGGTGGCGGACGCCCACCCCGTACCGTCAGCCGATCCGGATCGCCCCCGCCGGGCAGAGGTCGACGGCCCGCTGGACGCGGTCGCGCAACGCGGCCCGCGGTGCGGGGTCGCGCAGCAGCACCAGGCCGTCGGTGTCGTCCTGGTCGAAGACCTCCGGGGCGGTCAGGACGCAGTTGCCCGCCCCGCAGCACCGCTCCCGGTCGACGGCCACCCGCGGCGTCGTCTCCGCCGGTAGCTGTCGTGGGGCGGGCGTCACCAGGTCACCGGGAGGGTGTCGAGGCCGAACACGATGGAGTCGTTGCGGGTGGTCAGCTCCTGCGGGTCCGCCGTGACCCGCAGGCCGGGGAAGCGGCGGGCCAGCTCCACCAGCGTGATGCGCAGTTCGGCGCGGGCGAGGGGTTGCCCGATGCACTGGTGCACCCCGAACCCGAAGGCGACGTGCTGGTGGGCCTCCCGGTACGGGTCGAACTCGTCGGGGTCGTCGAAGACCTCGGTGTCCCGGTTGGCCAGGGCGATCAGGGCGATCACCCCGTCGCCGGCCCGGATCGTCCGGCCGCCGATCTCGACGTCCTCGGTGGCGACCCGGAACAAGCCGGTCCGGACGATGCTGAGGTAGCGCAGCAACTCGTCCACCATCCCCGGCGCGAGTTCCGGCCGGTCGCGCAGGAGCGCCCACCGGCCGGGGTCGCGGGTCAGCAGCAGGACGCTCAGGCCGAGCATGTTGGCGGTGGTCTCGTGCCCGGCGACGAGCAGCAGCAGGGCCATCCCGACCAGCTCGTCGACCTCGAGTTCACCCGGCTCGACCCGGTCCCGGACCAACCGGCCCAGCAGGTCCTCCCCGCCGTCGGGACGGGCCCGCTTGGCGTCGACAAGCGAACGGAGGAATGCCCGTAGCTCCTGGGCGGCGTGCTGGAGCTGCTCCGCCGGCACCCGGCGGTCGAGCAGCAGACGGCTGCGCGACTGGAAGAACTCGTGGTCGGCGTAGGGGACGCCGAGCAGGTGGCAGATCACCTTGGACGGCAGGGGCAGGGCGACGGTCGACACGAGGTCGGCCGGCGGGCCGGCGGCGGCCAGGTCGGCCAGGGCCTCGTCGGCGGTCCGGTGGATCAGCGGTTCGATCCGCCGGACGTTCTTGATCATGAACTCGGCGGTCAGCATCCGCCGCAGGCGGGTGTGCGCCGCGCCGTCCATCTGGAGGAACGCGCCCCGGGAGTTCCGCACCGTCTCGGGGGGCAGCGGGCGCAGCAGCGGGAAGCCGGGGCGGTTCAGGTCGGAACTGAACGCCGGGTGGCGCAGCAGTTGGCGTACCTCGGTGTGCCGGCTGACCAGCCAGGCGGTGGCGCCGGTGGGCAGCAGCACCCGGGTCACCGGGCCGGGGTACCGCTGTCGTTCGGTGTCGTCGAGGAGGGTGAACGGGCTGTTCGGGGAGGTGGTCGGCGGCCAGGGAGGCAGTTCGGTCTGCGTGGACTGGGTCATGTGGAACATCTCCTGCCATGACGCTGAGTAGTCACATCGATTCGTGACGTTACTCACCGACCAGGGTCGACACAACCCTCGGCCATCCGACGGCCGGCGACGCCACCGGCCCCGCGGTCCCGCGCCGACGGGCGGCACGGGTCGCGGAGCCGGTGACAGGGCCTGGCGACGGTCGACGGCTCAGGTCGCGCAGACGGCGTACGCGCGCACCTTCCAGTTGCCGCTGAAACCGTTCTCGTCCTCGGCGGCGCGGACGGTCGCCGTGGTCGACGAGGTGGGCCGCATCTCGGTCAGCCGCACCTGGCCCTCGCCACCGACGATCTCACCGCCGACCCCGTGCAGGCTCTTGCCGGCCGGGCAGGTGGCGGTGACCGCACGGCTGGCCGTGGAGTTGTCGGCACTGTCCACGATCACCCGCTGCTCGCCGGGGAGCGGGTCGACACAGATCACCGAGGCGTCCACCGACCAGTTGCCCGCAAAGGAGTTGCCGGCCTCGACCCCCGCCACCGTCACGCTGGTCTGACCGATCCGCAGGTCCTCCAGGAGCACGTCACTCGCCCCCGAGCCGACGGCCGCGCCACCGCCGCCGATCGCCCGCTTGCCCACCGGGCAGAACAACTCCAGGAACTTCGGGTTGACCGAATTGACCGCCGAGTGGCCGGTCACCACCTCCAGCCCCGACGGTGCCGGGGCGCAGATCGCACTCGCGGTGAGCGACCAGTTCCCGGCGACACCGTTGGGGTCCTCCCGGCCGGTCACCGAGTAGAGCCCGGCGTTGGCCAGCGGCTGCACGATGTCCATGCCTACCTGGCCGAGCCCCGACCCGCTGATCGCGCCGCCACCGCCGATGACCGAGGTGCCGGTCGGGCAGACCGCGTTCTGCGACTTGGCGACGCTGTTGCTCGGCCCGACCGTCGTGCGGAACTGCAGGCCGGGCACCGCCGCCACCGGCCCGCTGAGCGCGACCTGCCCGAGCACGACCGCGCTCAGCAGGGCACCCCCCAGGGCTACCGTCCGCCGCGTCCACGTTTGTCCACGCATGGTGTTCTCTCCTTGAGTACGTACGGTCCGGGAACCGGCCGGTCCCCGGTCAGGGTCGGATCGGGGCGGGAGCCGGGCGGTGCCCGGCCCCCGCCGGTACGGGTCGGTCAGCCGACGAGGTGCTGGATGCGGACCGGCACGGAATCCGTGCCGACCAGCCCCGTCGCGTCGAAGACCTCCAGCCACACCGACCAGGTGGTGGTGGCGGTCCCGCTGGTCAACTGGGCCAGCGCCGCGGTGAACGAGGCACAGTTCTTCGGCGTGCCCTTGTCGTCGACGGGCTCGCCGGTGGGCACCCCGCCGCCCTGGCACAGCACCTGCTTGACGCCACCGTCGCCGTACGCGGTCCACCGGAAGCGGGTCCCCGCGACCGTGCCGTCCTCGGCGTCGGTGCCGGTCCCGGCGAACGCGACCGACTTCGGCCCGGCCTCCACCGTGGTCAGGTCCAGCGCCGTGGCCGGCTTGGTGATCGTGGCGGTCGGCCGGGACTGCCCGGCCGGGGCCGAGGTGACCGAGAAGGCGCGCTGCACGCTGGACCCGGCCGTCGCGAACGTCACCGTGTACGCCCCCGGCGTGACCGCGTTCGCCGGCAGCACCGCCTGGTGGCCGGTCTTCTCCAGGACCACCGTGTTGCCCCGGCGCACCGTCCAGGTCACCTGGGCGTCGGGGACCGGCCCGAACTCGTCCGGGTCGTTCGAGGTGCCGAGCAGCCCGACCGACTGCCCCGCGACGAGGGTCAGCCCCGCCGGCGGCGAGATGATGGCCACCTTCGTCGGGCTGTCCACCACCGTGACGGTCACCGACGCCGAGCCGGTACGCCCCAGACTGTCGGTGGCGCTGGCGGTGACGACGTGGGTGCCGGCCGACAGCGACGGCACGAACGTCTGCGACCCGGTCGCCAGCTCACCGTCGATGCTGCTGGTCCAGGTGAGCGGGATCTCCTTGCCCAGGAAGTCGGTCGCGGTGCCCCACAGGTCGACCGACTGGCCCACCGCGAACTTCTGCTTGGTCTTCGGGGTGCTGATGTTCACCGCCGGCTTGCCGACGGTCACGCCCAGCGCATCGGCGACGGCGGCCAGCGCGTCGACCCGGCGCTGACTGCCGGTCACCTTGCCGCCCAGCCCGCCGACGTGCGCGGTGTCGTTGAGGATCTGCCGGACCTGCTCGGAGGTGAGCGTCGGGTCGGCGGCCATCACCAGGGCGGCCACCCCGCCCACGAACGGCGAGGCGACACTGGTGCCGCAGGTGGTCTTCGTGGTGTTGACGGCCGGCGTACCCGGGTCGGTCAACCCCGGCACACACATCGGACCGTAGATCTCCACCGACGTGGTGAGGTCCTTGGTGCCCCAGTTCGACCCGCCGGCCACGGTCGCGTTCGTGTTCATCCCACCCACGCACATCACGTGGGTGCTCTCGCAGGGCACCCAGAGGGTGTCGCCGTCGACGTTGGTGCCGTTGTTCCCGGCGGCGGCGACGATCAGCGCGCCGGTGTCCCGGACGTGCTTCATCCGCCGGTCGGTCCAGGTGCGGGCATGGCTGACGCCGAGGTTCACGTCCCGGGTGAAGCTGAGGTTGACCACGTCCGGGTGGGTCGACTCGGCGGCCTTCTCCAGCCGCCGCAGGACCGTCCAGTAGTCGATGCCGTTGCGGACGGCGACCAGTTCCTGCACCACCGGCCCGGCCGGTCCGGCGGTGCCGTAGTCGTTGTCGACCCGGCCCATCCCGGCGAGCACCACGTCGGTGGCGTGCCACGGGCAGGGCGTGCCGCCGGTGCAGTCGTTGGTGTTGGTCTCGCCCCACTCCACCTTGTGCAGAGAGACCTTGCTCGGGAAGTCGGAGTTGAACTGGAACCCGCCGTCCTGCACCAGGTACTTCACCTGCTTGGTCAGCCTGCCCTTGCTCTCCAGAAGCTGCCAGGCCGGCGCGACCCCGACGTCCAGCGCGCCACCGGCCCGCATGAACGACCAGTCGAAGACGTTCTTGCCGATGTCCGGGGCCTCGAAGACCTGGCCGTCGGCGATACCGGACGGCTCCACCAGCCAGTCGAGGACCACTTCGGTGCCCGTCCGCCACTCGGCGGCGGCCAGCGCGAGCAGGCGCAGGGCCCGCTCGTCGCCGACCCGGAACCCGCCGGACTGGCGCGGTTCGGCGGCGAGCAGGTCGGCGACCAGCCCGGCCGGGTCGGCCTTGGCGACGTCCACCCGGACCAGGTGGTCCTGCCCCTCGGCGTCGGGTGCGAACGAGTCGAGCACCTGGCCGCCCCAGCGGGCCAGGAAGGCGTCCAACTCGGCCTGGCCGGCGGTCCGCACCATCACCTCGTCGAGGACCAGGCCGGCGGGCTTGCCGTCCGGCCCGGCCACCACGCCGATCTCCCGGTCGGTGCCGGTCCGACCGACCGGGTCGAGCCGCAGCCGGGGCGCGACCAGGCCCGGGTCGACCCGGAAGGCCAGCGGCTCGGCACTGGTGGCGTCGGTCGGCCCGGTCGGGCCACCCGGTGTGGGTGCGGCGCCGGCGTCCGTGGTCGCGACGAGTCCGGCGGCGAGCGTCGCCGCCACTACGGTGGTCAGGTACCGGCGGACGCGGGTCCGGCGGGTCGCGGAGCGTGTCGTTGTCATGGGTGTCTCCCGGTGTCGGCGGTGCGATGACACCGGTAGGAGCGCGCCGGGGTCGGCATGCCAACAGAAACTTCCCGGGGAATTTTTTCTTCGCTGTACTGGAACCGGTCGACGAGCGGTGGGGGCACGGATGAACGTGATGGCGCAGGACGACCGGGCGCTCGTCGAGGCGCTCCGGCGAGGTGACCGGATCGGCCTGGAGGGCATCTACCGGCGCTACGCCGACCGGCTCTACACGTACGCCCGGACGATGCTGCACGAGCCGGAAGCCGCCGCGGACGCCGTCCACGACGCGTTCCTCACCGCCGGCCAGCGCATCGACCAGCTCCGCGACCCGGACCGGCTGCGCTCCTGGCTGTACGCGATCGTGCGCAGCGAATGCCTGCGGCAGTTGCGGGAACGATCCCGGTCCGCGCCGCTCTCGGAGGCGGCCGAGCCGGTGGCCGACACCGGTGACCCGGCTGCCGGGGTCAACGCCGACCAGGTACGCGCCCTCGTGCACCTGGCGGTCGACGCGCTCAACCCCGGCGACCGTGAGGTGGTTCACCTGGCGATCCGCCACGACCTCTCCTCCGCCGACATCGGTACGGCCCTGGGGGTGCCCACGAACCACGCGCACGCCCGGCTGTCCCGGGCCCGGTCGCAGCTCGAACGGGCGCTCGGCACGCTGCTCGTCGCCCGCAGCGGGGCGCGGGACTGCCCGGCCCTGGCCGAGCTGCTCGGCGACTGGCAGGGCCGGCTCACCCCGGTCCTGCGCAAGCGGCTCGCCCGGCACATCGACGACTGCGCACGGTGCGGGCTGCTCCGGCGCGAACAGTGCAACCCGGCGGCGCTGCTGACCGCGTACACCGCGCCGGGGTTCCTGGTGGTGGCCGAGACGGTGTGGTCGCGTCTGGCCGAGGCGGGCTCCACCTCCGTGCAGGCCACCGCCGAGCTGCCGGCCGGCAGCGGTCCCGCCGCCGACCCGTCCGGGCCCACCGTCGGGAGCGACGCCACCGACGTCACCGCAGCCCACGGCCCCGCCGGGCCGACCCCTCCGGCCGGTCCCGATCCGTCGTCGCCGGCCGATCTGGCGTCACCGGCTGATCCGTCGTCGGCCGCCGGTCCGTCGTCGCCCGATGGTCCGACGCCCCCGGCCGATCCGATGTCGACGGAAGGGTCCTCCGGTGTCGCCGGTCGGTCGGATGCCGCCGGGCGGGGCGGGTCGGATCCGATCGGCGTCGCGGCGGCCCCGGTCGGCGCGGCGGCGACATCCACCGCGACCCGGACGGCGGGCGTCGCGGCCCGGGACCGCGACCGGCGGCGTCGGCGGCGGATGG
The DNA here is from genome assembly GCF_048594385.1 of Micromonospora sp. Taxonomy (NCBI): domain Bacteria; kingdom Bacillati; phylum Actinomycetota; class Actinomycetes; order Micromonosporales; family Micromonosporaceae; genus Micromonospora; species Micromonospora sp. Next base: position 6,546 of record NZ_JBMDWU010000603.1, read on the forward strand.
CCGTGACCGCCGGGCTGTTGCTGCTCCTGGTGGTGGCCGGCACCTGGGCGGTGTCGGCGGCCGGGCGGGACGCCGGGCAGGTGTCGGTGACGTCCGGTGTCCCCACCGGTGCGGCGGCGGTCACGCCGTCCGTCGTCGCCACCGCAGGCCCGTCGGCCCGGACGACCCCGGGGCCCGACGCGAGCGGTGCCGGTGACCCGTCCGCGCCCGGCGGTGCACCGACCGGCACCGCGACAGGTGCCGTCCCGGGTCCGACGCCGGCACCCTCCCGGCCGTCGGCCGCTCCCCGCCCGACGACGGGTGCGCAGCTCGCCGCGCCCTTCACGGTGTCGGCCGACGCGCACGTCCGCTGCGGTGCGGACGCCTACGCCCTGGTCGTCCGGGCCACCGGCAGCGGTGCGCTCAGCAGCGCGCAGGTGCGGTACACCCCCGCCGGGGGCGTCCCGACGAGCCGGGCGATGACGGTGGACGGCTCGTCCGCCCGGGTGACCGTGGGTCAGCTCCGGGCGTCCGCCGTGACCTGGACGGTACGGGTGACCGCCGTCGACGGCAGGACCGCGCAGAGCCCGTCGTCCACGGTGGCCGACCCGTGTGTCCGGCCGGGCTAGGCGGGCGGGGGTGAACCCTGGTCGGGTGCGCGGACACCGGCGAGCAGCACGGCCAGGTACAGCTCGACCCGGTCGTCGGGCGCGCCGGCGATCCGGGCGGCGAACGCGGTGCCGCAGACCAGGTGCTGCAGGTCGTCCAGGGTGAGTCCGGGGCGTAGCTGACCGGCCCGCGTCGCCCGCTCCAGCACGGTCGCGGCGAGTGCGGCCAACTCCGCCCGGCGGGTGGTGGTCGGTGCGGTGGCGTCCTCGTCCGGGCTGGTCGCAAGCACTTCGGCGAGGGTCGGCTCGGTGAGCTGGCCGAGCAGGATGCTGCGCAGCAGTCGTTGCAGTCCCGCCCACGGATCGTCGTCGTGGCTCGCCGCCTGTGCCTGGTCGAGCAGGGCGGCGAAGGCGTCGGCGGCGAGCGCCTCCAGCAGTGCGCGCCGGGTCGGGAAGTGCCGGTAGACGGTGCCGACCCCGACCCCGGCCCGCCGGGCGATGTCGTTGAGCTGCAACGACAGGTCGCCCTCCGCCACCAGCGCGCGGGCGGTGGCCAGCACCCGGTCGCGGTTGCGCGCGGCGTCCGCGCGCAGTGTCGTCGTCACCGCGCCAGCCTAACCCAGCGGATTGCCCATCCGATCGGATTGACAATCCGTTTAATCCGGGCTTGAATCGGATAGGTAATCCACTCTTCTGTCGGAAGGCACTCGCCATGCATCGCGCACCCGGTTGGACCGCCGCCGATCTCACCGACCAGTCCGGCCGGACCTTCGTGGTCACCGGCGCCAGCAGCGGCCTCGGCACGGCGATCACCCGCCACCTGGCCGCCCGGGGCGGCCAGGTGGTGATGGCCGTGCGGGACACCGCCAAGGGCACCCGGGTCCGGGCCGAACTCCGCCGCGCCCACCCCCGGGCCGATCTCGTCGTCCGCCGGTTGGACCTGCTCGACCTGGATTCCGTCCACGCCTTCGTCGACGATCTCCACCGCGACGTCGACACGGTGGACGCCCTGGTCAACAACGCCGGCATCGGCACCGTCCCCCGACGGTTGAGCCCGCAGGGGGTGGAGAGCCAGTTCGCCACCAACCACCTCGGGCACTTCGCCCTCACCGTCCGGCTGCTGCCCACCCTGACCGTCGGCCGGAACCCGGTCGTGGTCACCGTCTCCTCCGGTCTCTACCGGCTCGGCCGGCTCGACCTGACCGACCTGGCCGCCGAACGCCGCTACTCCGCCGCCGGCGCCTACGCCACGTCCAAGCTGGCCAACGTGCTGTTCGGGCTGGAACTCGACCGCCGGCTGCGGGCCGCCGGCTCCCCGGTACGCAGCCTGCTCACCCACCCCGGGATGACCAGGACCGACCTCTCCCGGGACCTGCCGCCACTCGCCCGCCGGATCGAGACCGTGCTCGCGGGCCCGCTGCGCCGCCCACTCGACGAGGCCGCCGCCCCGATGCTCTTCGCCGCCACCGTCCCGACCGCGCCCACCGACCGGCACATCGGTCCCGGCCGACGCTTCCGCCGCGCCGAGCCCACCTTCGCGCCGTTGCGCGGCCGCGCCACC
>NZ_JBMDWU010000604.1:0-5605 GCF_048594385.1 Micromonospora sp.
CGGGTCACCGGGTCTGACGGCCCCGGGTGGCCCGGCACGGCGTCAGGCGGCACCTCTGCTCCCTCCCCCGGCCGGCGCGACGACCGTCGCGCGCCGCCCACGGCTATCGGATCACGTCCGGCGCGGCGGGCACCGCCTGACAGTTCGCCGACCGGCGTCGTCTACCTCACAGAGCGGGCGGTCCCGTCCGCTCACCCGGCAGCTCCACGCGGCGTCGGGTGCGGCCCGCCGTGGCGGCACCACCCGTGGGGAGCGCGTGCGAAGGAGAAGGCGATGTCCGACCCCGTCACGTTCGTCAACGTCATCGACGTCGACCCGTCCCGGCAGCAGGAGGTGATCGACCTGCTGGTCGAGGGCACCGAGAAGGTGGTGTCCCGGCGGCCCGGTTTCGTCTCGGTCACCCTGCTCGCCAGCCTCGACCGGACCCGCGTCGTCAACGTCGCCCGGTGGCGTAGCGCCGACGACGTCCGGGCCACCCAGGCCGACCCCGAGGCGGCCGAGTACGCCCGGCGGACCGCCGCGCTCGCCCAGGCCAGCCCCGGTCTCTACACCGTCGTCGGCGAGTTCACCGCGTGACCGTCGCGGCCTGACGACCGGCGGCCGGCTGCCCCCCGGGAGCGGCGTGGGGTTGCCCCGGCGGCCCGGCCGCTCTCGGCGTGTCGCCCGGCCGGCGTCGACGTGCGCCCGGCCGGGTAGCCGGCGCCCGGTGGTGCCCGGCCCACCCGGCCGGGTACCACCGGATCTTTCAACAGTCTGTTGACAAACAGAGTGTTGAAGCACAGGCTGACGACGTGCACGGGGACGAGGGGCAGCAGAGCGCGGCCGACGCCGAGCGGTGGGCGCGCAGGCGGTTGACCGACCGCGGCGGTCGGGACCTGCCGCGGTTGCCCTGGCTGGCCGAGGGGCAGCCGCACGACGCGACCACGTTGATCCGCCAGGCACTGTGGCGGGCCAACACCGACCGGGACGCGCTGGAGCTGCCCGAGGACCTGCTGGCGGCGATCGCGCTGCTGGCCGCCGCCCGGGCCGAACTGGACCAGCTCGAGGCCGGCCTGCTCTTCGTCGCCCGCGCGGAGGGGCTGACCTGGGCGCAGATCGCCCGTCCGCTGGGTCTGCGGACCGCCCAGGCGGCACAGCAGCGGCACGAGCGGGTGCTGTCGCGCCGCAGTGCCGACGCCGGTCCGTGAGCATCGTCGCGCTCGCCGACGCCGACGCCTCGTGCGGCCGGAAGGCGTACCGGCTCGGCGTCGCGCTGCGCGCCGGGCTGCGCGTACCGGACGGGTTCGTCGTCACCGGTCCGGCGGTCGACCCGCGGCGGATCGCCGGGCAGCTGGACCGGCTGGGCAGCGGGGCGGTCGCGGTCAGGTCGTCGGGGCTGGCCGAGGACGCGTCGACGGTGTCGTTCGCCGGGCAGTTGGAGACCGTCCTGGGTGCCCGCAGCCTCGACGACGTCCTGGGCGCGGTGCGCCGGTGCGCCGCCTCACCGGGTACGGAACGGGCGCGCAGCTACCGGGCACGTCTCGACCTCGGTGACGACGGGCCGGCCGCCGCACCGGTACTGGTGCAGGCCCTCGTCGAGGCCGACCACGCGGGCGTGCTGTTCACCCGGGACCCCCGCACCGGCGGCGACGCGGTGGTGATCAACGCTTCCTGGGGCCTCGGCGAGTCCGTCGTCGCCGGCGCGGTGACCCCCGACGAGGTGATCGTGACCGGCCCGACCGACGTCGTCCGGCTCACCGTGGGGGCCAAGCAGACCCGGCTCGACCTGCGCCGGCACGGTCTGGTGCGGTCCCCCGTCGCCGACGCGGACCGGGCCCGCAGCTGCGTGCGGCCCGACGAGGTGCCGCGACTGGTCGCCCTCGGCCGGCACGCCGAGGACCTCTTCGGCCCCGCCCTGGACATCGAGTGGGCGGTCGCCGACGACCGGATCTGGCTGGTGCAGGCCCGCCCGATCACCGCCCTGGGCGGCGCGGCACCCACCGACGACCCGGCGACGACCACTCCGGTGGTCACCGGTGTGCCCAGCAGTCCCGGCCGGGCCCGGGGGCCGGCCCGCCTCGTCCGCTCGGTGGAGGATTTCCACCGGGTGCGGCCCGGCGACATCCTGGTGTGCCGGACCACCGACCCGGCCTGGACCCCGCTGTTCGGGCTCGCCGCCGCCGTCGTCACCGAGACCGGTGGCATCCTCAGCCACGCGGCCATCGTCGCCCGGGAGTTCGGCATCCCCGCCGTCGTCGGCGTCGACCGGGCGATGACCGCCCTGACCGACGGCGAACCGGTCACCGTCGACGGCACCATCGGCACCGTCACCGTAGGGCACCACCGGTGACCCACCCGTCACCGACCGACCTGCTCGTGTTGCACGCGGTACGACTCACCGGCTTCGCCGACAGCCCCACCGTCGCCGCCCGGTTCGACCTCGACCCCGACCAGACCCACGAGGACCTCCTCGACGCCCAGGCGTACGGCTGGGTCGGCAGATCGTCCTTCGCCGGGCAGGCCGGATGGTCGCTCACCACGGCGGGACGCCGGCGCAACGAGGCGCAACTGCGCGCCGAACTCGACCGGGTCCGTGCCCACGGCACCGTCGCCGACGCCCACGAACTCTTCCTGACCCTCAACGGCCGGGCGACCCGGGTCTTCACCGCCTGGCAGCTGCGACCGGGCGAGGCCACCGGGACGCTGCGTCAGCTTGCCGGACTCGCCGACGAACTCCGCGACCTCGAACGACACCTGGCCGCGTGCCTGGCCCGCTTCGGCGGCTACCACGACCGGTTCACCCGGGCGCTCACCCGGGCCGGCGACGATCCGGCGTGGATCACCGGCGTGCAGGTCGACTCGTGCCACCACGTCTGGTTCGAACTCCACGAGGACCTGATCGCCACCCTCGGCATCACCCGCTGACCGCACCACGCACCGACGCCCGCAACCGGCACGGTACTGGGACACTGCGCGCATGAGTCAGGGTGTGCCGGCGTGCCGGACGACGAGGTGGTGGAGCGCGTTGCGGATCATCCTGGTTCTGCTGTGGCTGCTCGGGGCCGCGACGACGTGGTCGACCGGGTGTACTGGACGGACACCGACCGGTTCGGACAGGTGAGCACCACCGGTGCCGTCGGGCAGGAGAGCTATCCCGGACCCGGTGCCGTCGGCATCGCGCAGGAGTTGCGGGCCGCCGGGCTCGAACACCGCGCCGGTAACCTCAACGCACCGGTGTCCGTCCTCGGCGGAACCGGCGTCCTCCTCGCCGTCGTCGCGCTCGTCGTCGTGGTCACCGGCCCGGCGCCGGTCCGGGGCACCCGGTGGTACTGGTTCTGGTTGATCTTCCTCAGTCCGTGGGGTCTCGGACTGCTGCTCTGGACGGCCCGGGAGCGGCCGTGGTCACGGTCTGCGGCGGCGGTGGCCGCGCGGAACCCGACATACCCGCGGGACCGGGGCGTTCTCGGCTTCGGCTTCGGCATACTCGCGTCGGTTCTGCTCGGTGCCGTCCTGTTGATCCTCCATGACGTGCTGGGCGACTGGTGGGTGCCGCGACCTGACGCCTAGCAGCGCGCGGTCCGCCCCGGTGCCGGCCGACGCAGGTCCGATCGGCCCTCGGAAGCGACCGGAGTGCGGCACAATGCGCCCATGACCTCCACCGGATCGTCGCGGCTGTCGTTGTGGTCCACCGACTCGGTGTTGTCGATCGGGTCGCGGGGCTCGGTGCTGTCCATCGGCAGCGTCGGCTCGATCGCCTCCGTCGGCAGCGTCGGCTCCGCCGGATCGGTGCTGTCCATCGGGTCGGCGCTCTCGGTCGGGTCGGCCCTGGCGTGGCGGTCCCGCTGGTCGTTGCTGGCCGACCGTTCCTCGGGGGTCGCGATGGGTTCCCGCGCGAGCGCCCACGCCCTGGTCGGTCCGTCGGCGACGGTGGCTGCCGTGGCGCTGGCCGCCTACGCCGGCTACCTGCTGGCGCGCGGCCGCCGACCGGACGACGGCCGTCGGGGACGGTGACGTCACCCGGGCCGGCGGGGCCGCGTCGCCGCTGTCCGCTCCCGGGCCGGGTCAGCAGTTGCCGATCTCGTCGGTGCGCGTCACCGCCGCCGACGTGAGCGGCTCGCCCGGTACATCGGGGACCGAGTAGGGCGCTCCGTCGTGCTTCGCGAGTTCCCTGGCGTACGCGTTGCCGACGAGGAAGACGTGCAGTTCGAAGCGCTGCCCCGGCGACCTCTCGTCGCCGACGACGACCCGGTTGGCCTGCCAGCTGTGCGGGGTGGGAAAGCGCAGCGGCTGCTCGTAGAAGTAGGTCCCGCCGGCCGGGCGGACGAAGAGCACGGCGGTGCGGCCGGCCGGCGGCTCGTCCCCCGTGCCGGAGACGTCCGAGCAGTTCGGCACCACCGTCGCGCTGGTGATCGCGAACCGCACCGTCGGCGTCCTACTCACGGTCGGAGCGACCGTCGGCGGCGGTGTCCGGGTGGGAGGAGGGCTGCCCGGTGTCGTCGATGCCGTGGGGGTGGCCGGCGGGCTCGGTGGGTCGGTCGGCTCCGGCGTCCCGGGTGGACCTGTCGTCGGTTGCGGCGGTGTGGTGGAGCCGGCCGTAGATTCGGACGCCGCCGGTGTCTCCTTGGTGGCGGCGAGGTACGCCGGCACCGCAGCGATGACACCCACGACCAGTGTGACCAGCGCGCTGAGCGCCGCCACCTGTTCGGCGGGTTTCAACGTCCGCCACCATCGGTGCACACCCGCCCTCCTGGCCCGCCACCATCGCCGCATGCCCACCCTCCTACGTCGACGGACACCTGCTTGCAGTGAACACCGCACGGGCAACACGGACCCTCGTCCAGATGGGGTCGACGGGCGCGGAATCCGGGTGGACCGGTCGGGTCCTGATCGTCGAGGATCGGCGGGTGTCCGTTCCCGTACGTCAGATCCGTGCCCGCCACACCGCCACGACCGTCACCGTGTACCAGGCGTACCCACCCGGCATCGCGGTGCCGGCGGTGGCCGCCGGCCGTTTCGTGGCCCCCTTCAAGCGGGAGCGGATGACGTGGATCAAGCCGTCGTTCCTGTGGATGATGTACCGCTGCGGCTGGGCGACGAAGCCCGGGCAGGAGCGCGTGCTGTCCATCGAGATCACGCGGGCGGGGTTCGAGTGGGCGCTGGCCCGGGCCTGCCTGAGTCACTACGACCGTGACCTGCACGGCGACCGGGAGAACTGGTCACGGCAGTTGCGGACCAGTCCGGTCCGGGTGCAGTGGGACCCGGAGCGTTCGCTGCGGCTGGCCGCGTTGCCGTACCGCTCGTTGCAGGTCGGGCTGTCCGGCGAGGCTGTCGACCGGTACGTCGACGACTGGATCGTCGCGGTCGAGGACGTCACCGCCACCGTCGGGCAGATCCGGGACCTGCTGCGCCGGGGTGACGAGCAGGCGGCGGCAGCACGCCTGCCCGTCGAACACGTCTATCCACTTCCGGACGGGATCGCGGACGGCCTCGCCGCCAGTCCCACCGAGAATCCCGACCGGCGGCACCGGCAGTGACAGCCGACCTGCCGCGACCCTGACCGCAACAGGTCGACCCACCCACCGGCACCCCGGCGTGGCCCGCGGCGGGCCCGCCCCCGGGGCGCGGG
>NZ_JBMDWU010000605.1:0-22030 GCF_048594385.1 Micromonospora sp.
TCCAGCACGCCGCGCACCTGAACGGCGTGGGCCGCGAAGGGGGCGGCCAGGGCCGGCGTGACGAGCACCGGCAGCAGCCGGACCAGGACGCCGCCGAGCTGGTGGACGATGACCGCCGCCGCGGTCTCCGGCTCCCCGGCGGGCAGCCCGGCGAGGGCCTGCCGCGCCTCGGTGACGCGCAGCAACACGTCGTTGCGGAGGTCCCGACCGTCGTGGACTCCACCGACCGCGCTGCCGGACGTCGGATCGTCGGCGTACGCCGGGCCGGGGAGCACCCGACGCAGGGACAGCTCGATCTGCATCCGGATCTGCTCACGGACCCCGTCGACGACCCCGTCGAAGGCGGTGACCTCGACGATGACCCGTACCGGGAGCATCCCGACGGGGAGCCGGGCGTCGAGCTGGCCCCGGAGGAAGTCGGCAGCGGCGTCGGCGAGGACGCGGGCCACGGCGTTGTCCCGGGAATCGGCGAGCAGCTCCGGGGGCACGCCCAGCACCAGACCGAACTCCACCGCCGTGCCGGCTGTCGCCGACTGCGGCAGGCCGGCCAACCAGGAGGTGACCAGCGCGGCCCGCCTGGCGATCGCGTCGCGGGCGGGTCCGGTCAACACCGCCCAGTCAGCTACCGGTTCAGCCGGGGTGAGCCGCTGGTGGCCCCCAACGGCCGTCGTCGGCGGGGTGTCGCCGAGCAGTTCCAGGTCCCACGGCCGGCGGAGCAGCTCCACCCGGTCGAGAACCGCCCGGACGGCGTGGTCCGCGGCGATCCGGACCGGGGCCTCGACGTCGAGGCGCTCGGGCCGGGTGCGCCAGGTGCGTTCCAGCTGGGCCGCCCTGACCGATGGCACCGTCGGATCGGCTGCCGGAGGCTGCTGCCCCGGCTGGCCCGTCGTGCTCTGCGGTGCGAAGGGCGCGACACCGATCGGTCGGAGCACCGGGTCCACCGCCCGGTACTCCCCGTCGGCGTCCGGTTCGCCGACCAGCGCCGCCAGCAGGTGGAGGTGCCGCGAGCGCAGCCCGGCCCACCGCATGCCCCGTAGTTGGGCCTTCTCCTCGTCGGACAGCGCCGCCCGTTCCTCGTTGGACAGGGCGTCGGTGGGACGACCCGCGAGGTCGCCGAGAAGGCTGCCCGGCACGTGCGGGCGGTGCGGTGCGGTGGCGTCGCGGTACTCCTCGCGCAGGCCGAGCTGGTGGGCGAACTCGTGTACCAGGTCCTCCTCTGCGGCGTCGCGACGCCAGTGGAACTGGTCGGTCGGCCCCTCGTCGATCACCTGCACCCGCAGGTGGGCGTCGTGCGGGGAGGCGGCCCGCTCCACGGTCACGTGCAGCAGGTCGCCGAACCGGTTGGGCAGCCGGTACGCCGTCGCGTCGGCGCTGGTGTTGAACACCCGGTGCACCTCCCGTTCGAGGGCGGCGAACATCGCCCGACCGGGATCGTCGTCGAGCCACACCCGCACGGTCAGGTCGGTCACCGGCTGGCCGCCGTAGTGGAACCGGCGGGCCTCGAACCGCGATACGACCTCGTAGCGGTCGTCCTGGGCGGGTCCGGGCCGGCTGACCGGGTCGACCCAGTGGTGCTCGCGGACCGCGACCTGTGCCATCGCGCGCCGGATCGTCCACTCCAACGGCTCGTCGTCCCCGCGCGGCACCGTGCCGGGTTCGGGGCGGGGCGGGGCCGGCTCCGCCCCGTCGGGCCCCAGCGGGTCCGCATTGCCCTGCGGCTGTTCCGGTGCCACGGTCGGGGCGGTGATCACCGCGCGCAGGTCGTCGGGGACGGCACCCGTGCGGCCCTTCTGGTCCGGCCGGAACACCCGCCATCCGCCGAGGCCGTCGTCGGTGGACACCATCCGGGCCGCGCCGGCGCGCGTCGTGATGTCGATGTCCGCCCCGTGGGTCAGGACCACCGGTGTGACGAGAAGTCCCGGCTGCTCGGCCACCGCCTGTCCGAGCACGTCGACCAGGGTCTGCGCCGCCGCGTGCGGCAGCGGGTGCCCGACGAGGACGAGACCCTCGACCGGTGTCGACTGGGCGATGACCGTCTCGACGACGGCCGTCGCCCAGCCGGCCAGGTACGTCGGCGCGTCGGGACCGGCGAAGATCAGCTGGCGGCTGCCGGACGCCTGGATCAGGGGCACCAGGTCGAGCACGTCGGGGTCCTCGGTGCCGAAGAGGGGCGGCAGGACATGCGCCACGTCCGGCGGATACAGGTTCAGGTGGACCGTCGTCGGGTCCAGCAGGTCGACCCGGTCGTCCAGCGGGACGAGCACCCCGTCGGGGTCGATTCCCCGCCGGACCCCCCGGTCGCTGTCGGCGTCGTACAGCGCCGGCAGGAACTCCAGCCAGGGCCGCGTGCCGTCGGGCCAGTCGACCCGCAGCTCCCCCGCATCCGCGTCCCACCCCGGCGTCGCCTCCCCGGCCAACGCGTAGACGGGCCGGCCGGTGAGGTCCGCGAGGCGTTGCAGGAAGACGTAGTGCTCGGGAAGGCCCACGTGCTGGACGACCCGGATCGCCGTCACCTCGTCGGAGACCGGCAACAGGGGGCGTAGCGACCAGTTCAGCGCGTACAGCGGCAACTCGACGGTGAGCAGGCCGGGCGGGCCGGCATGCCGCCACATCGGCCAGAGGTCCCGGTCGGGCAGGGCCAGCTGGAGGCCCCCCGGACGCTCCACCGCCACGCCGGTGACCTGTAGCGCCTCGTCGAAGGCCGCCGCGGCCTCCCGGCGCAGGACCGCTGCCTCCACCTCGGCGGTGGCGCCGTCGACGTGCTGCGCGCCGAAGTACCGGACCTCCAGCACCATCAGCGGCAGCGCACCGTTGGACGTGTCGAAACCGTTGATCACGGTCATCCCGCCGTACCCGAGATGCTGCCGCACGTCTCCGCGGAGGTAGTCGATGATCGAATGTTGCTTGTTGTTGTTCTTTTCGTCGACGAAGGCGACGTTCTGGAGGAAGTCACCGACCAGCTTGACCCTGGTCCTCAGCTCGAAGCGCTCTTCGAGATCCGGGAACCGGTCCGTGAAGATCCCGCGGAACAACTGCGCGATCTCCGTGAAGTTGGCCTGGAAGTAGGCCTGTACCGCCGGGGACAACGCGTCGAGCAGCGTCCGCATGTCCTGCCGGGACAACGCCGCGACGTTCTCCTTGACCAGACCCCGGTGGAGCCAGGCTCCGGCGACGCCCGCGGTGTTGGAGTACAGCACGGTGGCGAAGCCGCGCAGCTCCGCGACGTCCCGAGGGCTACCGCCCCCGTCGGCGAAGTGGTCGGCCACGGTGTCGGCGAAGGACAACGCGTCCTCCAGGTGGGGGCGCGCGTAGGAGGGGGACACACTCGTCGGGCTGCGCCAGGTGTGCCGGGCGACGTAGGTCAGGAACGAGTGGGCGCCGGCGAGCGGGACCCCGATGCTGTGGTGCACCCGGGCACCGGGCTCGCTGTCCGACGGGCGCGGGCCGACGTTCACCTTGCGCCCGAGCGGTGTCAGCGCCACCTGGGGGAGGTGACCGGCGGCCTGCACCGCGCCCAGGAGCTGGGCGAACGGGACAGGCCCGGTGAGCGCCGACAGGGCCTGACCCAACGCTGTGATCGCCGGGTACAACGACTCGCCGCCGTGGTGGGCGTCCATCTCGGCGTCGGTGTCGGGTACGACGCCGACGATGACCTCCAGGATGGCGACGGCCTCCTCGGTCCGCTTCGGGCCCGGTCGCCGGTAGAGCTGGCCGTCGCCGCTGTCGCGGAAGTAGGTCTTGGTCTCTACCTCGATGACTGCCGTTCCCTTGGGGTCCCTGGCGAGCGCTTTCGTCCGGGCCAGACCGGGCAGCGTCTCGGCGTTGGCGTCCGTGAACATGTCGGCGGCCGCGCTGAGGTCGAGCATCTCGAAGAACTCGAACTCCGTGCCGTGGCCCAGGAAGGTCCGGTTCACCGGCGCATCCACGATCGCCCGCGCCACCGAGGTCGAGGCGACGGGCGCGAACGTCCCGGTGTCGACGAGCGCCGCCGGATCGACAGTGCCGTCGGGATCCACCAGGACCGCACGGGCGGCGACCTCCGGACCGAGGGCGTTGAGCCGGGGCAGCCGGTTGTCCGCCGCGGCCCGGGGCAGCAGCACCGCGCCCCGGTCACCGCCGAACTGCACCCACCGCACCGGATCGGTCTCCCGGTCCAACCGGTACCCCGCGAAGGCGTGCCCGGGGGCACTGCCCGCACGTTCCAGCAAAACGAAGACGGCGGTGCCGGGCACGGCGGCGACGAGCGCCCGCTCGACCTGCGCCCAGGAATCCACCACCGCCCAGTCGGACCGGTCACCGGCGAACTCGCCGGCCCACCGGGTGCCGATCGCGGCGTCGTCCCGGGTCCGACCGACCCGCAGGCCCGGCCGGACGAACCCGTCGATGCCCGGATGCAGGACGGCCGCGAACCGGCGGGCCAGAGCCAGACACGACAACGGATCCTCGGTCGGACGCCAATCCGTCACCGAGCCGGCCGGACGGACGGCAGCCTGCACGTCCTGGGTCTCCTGCACGGCCGTCTCCAACCCCGCCAGCGTCAACGGGTGCCGTCCCCGGCCGGTCGGCCGGGGCACGCCGGCATGACCGCCCGGATGGCCGAGAACGGCACCGTCGGACCCGGCATCACTCTCGGCGTCGCTGAGCACGGCGTCACTGTCCGTGTCGCTCAGGACGGCGTCGCTGAGCACGGCGTCACTGTTCGCAGCGCCGTACCCGGGATCGCTCCCGGGCGTCGTGGGCCGGCGGGTCGCCGGATCGGTGCTCTCGCGCCAGAGGCCGGCCGTCGGGCGGGGCAGTTCGAGCGCCTCCTCCCGGGCCCGGGCCAGATCGAGCACGTCCGGTTCCGGTAGCCACGCCCGGTAGTGGCCGTTCGCCAGGTAGAGCAGCACCGGTCCCTCGCTGATCCGGGCCTCGGCACCGTCGAAGCGCGGGTTGTAGACCGTCCGGATCGACCAGCTCCCGACGTTCCCCTGCGCGTCGTCGGCGGCCTGGTCACGGGCCGCCGCCTGCGCGTCGCCGGCGGGCCGGGAACCGGCGGTCGGGTCGACGGCTGGACGGGCCGACGGGACGGGGGTGGCCAGCACCACCGGGCGGCGCAGCGCCGCTCCGACCAACAGGACGAGGTAGTCGCCGGTGTCGGCCGCCCAGTCCGCCTGCCACCTGTTGACGGTCCGCGCAAGTTGGACGCGTACCCGCCGCTGTGCCCTGACACCCCGGCCCAGTAGTCCGCCGTCGGCGATCACCTGTTCCACCTCGGCGAGCCGGCCGTCGACGAGCAGGGCATGGATCTGGGCGCGCAGGCCGTCGGCGACCCGCAGGACCAGTGGGCGCAGGCGGAAGGGCAGGGTCACGTCGAGGGGCCCTCGGGCGTCCCGCCAGGCCTGGATCTCGTCGAGCTGCCCGTGGTACCCGTCGGGCAGCAGGCCGCGCACCTCGGGCAACGCGCTGACGACCACGGATTCGAGCAGGCAGAGGCCGTTGCGGTTGACGTCGACGACCTCCCCGGCGGCGGGGGGAGGAAGTGCGGTGAACTGGTTGTCGGTCACCGCACGGACCATCGCCGGTGACGGTGACGGTGACGGTGTCGGCCCGGCCGGGGTTACGGCTGCGACCGAGGTGGCCCCCGCACGGTCGTCGACGACCGGCTCAACCGGGTCAACCGGGTCGACCGGCTCTACCGGCTCGACCGGGTCACGCCGCCCGGCCGCCGGCGGGGCGGGTCGTCCACCGGGCGGCGTCGGATCGGCACCGTCGGTCGGGGGAAGCAGGACCGGGTCGGCTGCGGAACCCCGGCCAAGGTGGCCGGCGGCCAGCGCCACCAGCCGTTCGACCTCGGCTCGGGCCTCCCACCACCTGCGGCGGGCCGACGCCTCCGCCTCGGCGCGCTCCGTCGCGTTCGCGGCGGCGGCCCTGGCGACCGTGTCGGCGGCGGTGCCGGCGGCACCCGGGAACTCGGCGACCAGGGCGATCCGTTCCAGCTCCCGCCAGGACTTCAGCGCCTTCTGCGCCTGCTTCGCGGCGTGGACCGCCTGCTCCAGGAGCCCGGCCACGACCACCCGGTCGACGGGCGCGCTCCCGGGTGCGTCACCGGCCAGCAGGTGGTCCAGGGCTTCGGCCTGATCGACCAGCACCGGCTGCGAGTCGGGCATGGTCACCTGCACGGCGGTACGGCGGGTGCCGGTGAGGTCGGTGTGTTCGGCCACCACGACCGTCTCGGTGGTCCACCACACCTTCGCCCGCGCGCCCTCGTCGTCCAGTCCCAGCCACATCACGTCGGTCCGGTGCCCGGCGGCCTCCTGCTGGCTGGAGTTGCCCGGCACGGAGACGCCGAGCGCCGGCACGACCCCGACCGAGGTGCCGAGGGTGTCCGGCAGGGCGGCGTCGGCGCGGGCCACCACCCGGGCGTCGCCGTGCCGGCCGGCCCCACCGACACCGGAGTTCCCCTCGGCGGGCACGAGCACGGTGTCCAGCCGTACCGCGGTGACCCGGGTGTGCAGGACGAGCCGGTAACCGTCGGCGAGGGTGATCTCGTAGGGGCCGGCCATCCGGTGCGGGGTGGCGGCCCACAGGTGGGTCCGTCCCAGCAGGGTCATCAACTGATAGTTGAGCGTCGTTCCGGGCATCCCGACCGTCGGTCCGGAGCCGACGATCCGCAGCGCCCGCAGCGCGGTGGCCTGGAGTGCGGCGGCTCCGTTGAAGCCGAGCGCCGCATACCGGTCGGGCACCGGCACGGCACCGTCCCGCCAGGCCAGCCAGTTGTCGGCCGGGATCGGCACCAGCCGCAGCGGCCCGTCCGTCCCGCTCACGGTCAACGGGGCGTCGGTCACCGCGGCCGGGTCGGGCAGCACGGTGGCCGGGCCGGTCGGCCGGTAGGTGAGGTTGAGGTGTTCGGCGGCGGTCTCGGTGCGCAGCGGCACGGTGATCTCGTGCCGGCCGATCTCCTGACGGCGACGGTGGGCGGTGAAGACCAGCCGTTGGGACCCGTAGTCGACCGGCAGCCAGGGGCCGGGGGTCTCGACGGCGCTGACCGCCCGGCCGAGGGTGACGTCGCTGGAGCGGCCGGCGGCGGTACGCCCCAGCGCCCCGAGCGCGTTGAGCGCCGCCCGTTCTCCGACGTGTGCCACCGGGACCACCTCGTCGGTGACGGCCTCGCCGGACTGGCGTCCGCCGCCGACCTCGCTGACGGTGCTCAACTCCAGGTTGCTGACGCCCGCCCGCAGCTCACCCACCTGTGGCGGGTCGGTGGCCGGTACCGCCCGGACGATGATCTGCACCGCCGGACGGCTGAGCAGTCCCGGGTAGCGCAACACGAAGCTCAGGCCACCGTCGAAGAGGTCACCCAGCTGCGCGGCGACGGTGACCGGGTCGGTGTGGTGCAGGACGGTGCTGACGTTCATGCTGGTGTTCCGGTCGTGGCCGACCAGTTCCATTCCCTCGTCGCCGCCGAGGCGCAGCGAACGCAGCCAGCCCAGCATGGCCTGACCGATGGCCGGAACGTCCACCAGCCGGCTGGTCTGGTGCATCACCTGCGCCGCCGGCAAGGTGACCTCGCGCGGTAGCCGCCAGCCCCCGGGGGTCGGGCCGAGGGCCCGCTGGTACTCCTCGGCCGAAATCTGACCCAGCAGGGACACGTCGCCCACCTGCCGGTAGCGGGTGAAGGACCGGTCGGGCAGCACCCACTTGGGTTCGGTGAGCACCACGGCGAGGTGGACCCGCAGTCGACCGTGCACACCCAGCAGGACGGTCCGGGACTCGGAGTGCTTGATGGTCCGTTCGACCTCGGCGACGGCGAGGACCGTCTCGCCGTTGGTCCACTCGATCTGCCGCCGGCCGAACAGCCGCAGCGCCAGGGTCGCGGGCGGTTGGGTGGGGGTGCGGGCGGCCGGCTGGGTGGGGTTCGGGGCGGGTGCCTGACCGCCAGGCGTTTCCCCGCCCGCGTCACCGGGCTGGGCGGGGGCGCTGGGCTCGGCCGCCCGCCACGCCGCGCCGCCCCCGCCGACCTCCAGCCGGAACTGTCCACCCCGGTCCGTGGCCGAGCGGCGGACCGCGTACCCGGCGACCGCGCTCTCGTACCCGTCGCCGGTGAGCGCGCCGGACGGCGTCTGGTCGTGCCCGGTCACCTCGGCGAAGACGAACACCGTGACCGGCACGTCGTCGCCGACGACGACGCTGGGGGCGTGCACCGGCTGGGGTTGCTGGGTCGCCGGTGCCAGCAGCGCCGCCAGGTGGCCCTGGTCGACGAAGGCGTTCAGCCACTGGTGCAGGGGGGTGCCGGGGATGTCGCCGCTGAACGCCGTGCCCCGCCGACGACCGCCGGTGCCGGACGGCAGGTGCCCGGCGTCCATGTAGTCCGCGGTGGCGCCCCGCAACGCGTCCAGCAGTTGCTCGCGCAGCTCGGGCAGGCCGTGGACATGGTGGGTGACGGTGTGCTGGGCCAGTGCCGCGCCGAGGTTGCGCAACCGTTGCCGCGGCGGGCTCACGGCTGCGGGAAGGAGTTCACCGAGCGCCTCACGCAGCACGATGCCCGCACCCGGCGCGCCGACCGGGGTGGGCAGCACGACCGGCTGCGGCTGCCCGACCGCGACGGTCTGGGTGAACGGCACCGAGAAACCGAGTTCGAGGTCGATGGTGGCGTCCCCGGCGAAGCGCAGTGGCCGCGCCTGCACGGGGTGGTCGGCCAGCCACCGCCAGGCGTCGGCGAGCAACCCGCGGTACTCGACGATGACCGACGCCGACAGTTCCAACCGGACGTCGTCGGCGAACACGGCGACCGCGCCGCCGCCGACGCCGACGCCGCCGGCCTGGCTGCCCTGGGTCACCTCGATGACGTCCCGCCAGACGCCCTGGAGCCGCACCCCGATCCCGGCGGCGCCACCGAGCGCGTCGCTGCCCACCGACGCGCCCGCCTGCACGCCCGACGCGACGCTGCGGACCGCCCGGTTCGTCGCCGCCTGTGCCCGGCCCTGGCTGGTACGCAGCTTCACCGTCGGCTCGTCGTCCTCCGACTCGCTCGTCTCGCTGTCGCTGGGCTCGGGGAGGTCGGCGGTGACCGGGTCCGGGTGGGTGCCCCGCCGGCCGAGGTACCGGGGTGCGGTGTCCGGGTGGCGACGCCGTACCCCGATCCGCACCTGCAACGTGCGGCCGGACAGCAGGTCGCGCACCCGCAGCTCGATCAGCAGCTCCCCGTCGGCGGTACCCAGCAGTCGGGCCGAGTAGCGGCCCACGCTGTTCTGCGTCGAGAGGCGTTCCTCGTTGCCGAGCCGGTCCAGGGCCCGCCTGATCCGGCTGGTCTGCACCTTCGGGTCGTCCCAGTCGGGCAGGTACTGCCGGTACGCCGCGTTGCGGTCGTCGGTGAGCAGTTGTCGCAGCCGGTCGGCGACCAGACCGGCGACCAGCTCCCCGCCGTGCAGCAGGCCGCGACCGATCCGCAGCCGGTCGCCCTGCCACAGGTAGTCGGGCAGGGTACGCGGGTCGTCGGTGCCGGCCTCGACGGTGCGGGCCAGCAGGGCGACCAGATCGCGGTCGGGGTGGTCCGTGGTGGGGACCTGGGACAGCGCCGTCACGTGCTGTTGTGGCACGACCAGCAGCGTGCGTACCGACACCGGTTGCGGGCCGCGCCGCAGCGACCGGTACGCCAGCGACCGGGTCACCGACCGGTGCATGCTCCACCGCACCGTGCCGGTGTACTCGGCCAGGTAGAGCCCCAGGACGTGGTCGCCGGTCTCCTGTCCGGTGGTCGTCTCGACCTGCGGTGCCAGGGCCTGCACCCGACGGTCCACGACGGAGACGGTCGGCCCGGCGGAGAGCCGGAACAGGCCGAACGCCCGGCCGATCAGCACCGCGAGGAAGCCGCCCCGGTCCGAGGCGGACTGCACCGACTGACCGGTGGTGACCGAGGCCGCCGCGCGGATCAGGGCCGACTCGGACAGCTCACCGATCGGGGTCAGCGAGGTCAGCCGCAGGGCGGGCCGGACCCCCTGGGCGTAGGCGGGCCGGCGCAGCCAAGAGGAACTGGTCGCGGTCAGCCCGGTCGCGCCGGGTTGCACCGCGTCGAGGGCGCGGTGGCCGCCCCAGAGCCGCCAGACCCTGATGTTGCTGCCGCGTCGCACCACGTCGGGGATGCCGGACTGCACGGTGGTCGCCAGTGCGCCGTCGTCGACGACGCCCACGGCGTAGCTCGTGTCCCGCAGGAACGCCACCCCGGCGCGATCGACCGTCAGCGCTTCCCCGTCGCTGATCGGCCGCATCGTGGCCAGCACCTCGGGGGTACGGAACCAGAAGTGGTCGCCGTCGCCGGGCACCCAGGTGGCCGGGACGGCGGCCCAGGCCGGCGGGGCGGGCCGCTCGGTGAGTTCGACCTGGACGAACACGGCGCTGCGGGTGAGGAACGAGTCGGGTACCCCGATCATCATCCCGTTCTCCCCGGTGGTGAGGGACTGCCCGATCGTGCGGACGGCCCGGCTGCTCAGCACACCACCCAGGACGGTCACCCCGACTCCTCCGGCGGGGATCGGCACCACGACCCGTGCGACGGCGGTCTGCGGCTGTGCCCACGTCGACGCCGACACACCTGCGGTCCGCCGGTCCTCGATGCCACCCAGGCCGGGGGCGAGCCGCACCTCGTCGGTGTCGCTCGGGCGGGGTACGAGGCGTACCCAGGCGTACCGCTTGTCCCGGCCCACCCGGACCGGGTGGCCGGAGCCGTGGTGCAGGAACCCGGTGGGGTCGGTGGCCAGCGCGTGCAGCAGGGGCCGGGCGCTGGCCGTGGTCACGTCCAGCGTGCCCAGTCGCCGGGCCACCTGGGCGGTGAGCCTGTCGCTCCAGGCCGGGTGGCCGGTGTGTGGCACCCCGATCAGCAGCGGCTGCGCGGTGACCGCGGTCCGCACCGCGGTGACCTGCTCCGCCGTGGGTTCCCGACCGGGCACCTGGCGGGCCTCGCCGGTCGCGTCGAGCAGCAGCACCTGGGCCCGACCGGTGGACAGCGCCCGGGTCAGGTCGGCGTCGCTGATCCCGGCGGCGTCGACCCCGACGACCATGAGCTGGGCCGGCACCGTCGCCAACCCGGGCTCGACGACGAACATGAGCAGGTGTCCGGGCTCCTGCGCCCGGGGCAGGTACACCAGCGCCAGCGAGCCCGGTGCGGCGCGCAGCGCGGTGACGGTGGCCTCGACGTCGTGCAGCGGTTCGAACTGTCCGCCCAGTGCGGCGGCCAGGGTGCCGGGGATGGTCTCCGGGGTCACCGTGAGTTGCCCGCCGAGAGTGCGAGGTGTCCGCCCGAAGTACCCGTCGACCAGCCGCACCATGGCCTGGACCAGGTCGGTGGCGTCGGCCACGACCAGCGCCGGGTCACCGGTGGCCCGGGTGAGGCCGGCCGGCGACGGGGTGAGGAAGTCGGCCAGGTCCATCGCGTCGCCGCGGGCGTCCACGGCCAGTGCGGTGGTGCCGGCGCGGGTCAGCGCCGCGGCGGTGACCGGGTCGTCGGCGGCGGACCGGGCGAACACCCCCGGCCGGGCGGGGTCGACCACCCGGGGCACCACGGCACCGTCCCGGTCGTCGGCGACCAGCCAGAACACCCGGCCGGGCGCGTCCGGCGGCTGCTCGTGGACCAGGACCATCGCCCCCGGTCGGCGGGTCAACGCCTGGATGAGCGAACCGGGACGGCCGGCGTCGGTTGCCACCGGCCGCCCGCCCAGTGCCTGGTGGAACCCGGCCAGGCTGAGCGTGGTCACCGCCGTTTCGGTCACCGGGAGGTCGCCGATCCGCCCGTGCAGGACGAGGTGGGCGCTGACCGCCCGGACCCGGGAGCTGTCCTCGGTGGCAACGGCCTCGTCGGTCTGCACCGCGTCGACCCACCCGGCGAGGCGGGGCAGGGACGGTCTGCCCCGGCGGACCTGCCGACCGACCGCGAGGCGGGCCGCCGGCAGCCGGCGCAGCGCCTCCCCGGCGGCGTGCAGCGCCGCCGGGGACGGGCCGGCCGCGGCGGAGGTGGTCCCTTGCGTCGAGCCGGTCGACACCGACGCGGTGTCGCCCGAACCGGACTCGGTCCCCGCCGCGCCGGTCGACGCGGAATCCGGGTCCCGGTCCGATGAGGAGTCCTGATCCGGCTCCCGGTCCGACGGCGCGTCCTGGTCGGCACCCGACGGCGGGTCCCGGTCGGGGTCCGACGACCGGTCCTGGTCGGCATCCGAGGGCCGGTCCTGGTCGGGGTCCGACGGCGGGTCCCGGTCGGGGTCCGACGGCGGGTCCTGGTCGGGGTCCGACGGCCGGTCCTGGTCGGGGTCCGAGGGCAGGTCCGGGTCGGAGTCCGCCAGCCACTCCTGGGCGGGATACGGGGGCGGGTCGGATACGACCTGGCCGCCGAGCACCCGGTGGCCACCCGCGACGCGCACCGCCACCAGCCGTCCCTGCGCCAGCAGCATCCACGGCGGTTCGGTCAGCCCGTCGGGGTCGAGCGCGGTCAACCGGTCGGCTGACTCGGCCTGCGGCCGCACGAGCGTCAGCGTGCCGTCGGGGGCACGATGGACGAGGACCACGGCGTCGCCCAGCCAGAGCAGGGCGACCGAGTTGGCCGGCAGCAGCCCCAGGGCCGTGACCGGCACCGGGGCGAACTGCAGCGCGTGCAGCCGTCGGGCCAGCAACGCCGGGTGCTGCCCCGCCGCTCCGGGCAGACCGAGGTGGGTGAGCACGTGTCCCACCGACTGTTCGCCGGAGGGGCCGTCGACAGCGGCCCGCAGCCGGTCCATCCCGAACAGGGCCGAGGCGAGCCGGGCGGCCCGGTCCGCCAGGGTGCCGGCGGGCAGCCCGGACAACCGGCCCCACAGGGTGACGCCGTCGCGCGGGATGGTCCCGCCCCACTCCTGGCCCAGGGCGTTGACCGCGTCCGCCAGGTCGGCCAAGTCGGCGGTGACCGCCGCGACCGCCTGGTGGAACAGCTGGTACGCCTGAGGTCCCGTCATGACGTCGGGAACGCCGGTGCTCGCGCGGGGGTGGTGGGCCTGCCACAGCCCGTCCCCGGTGCGGACCAGCACCACGGCCGACCGCGCGGCGAGCGCCCCGGCGAACTCCTGGGCCGCCGTACCGGTGTCGAGCAGCACGACGACGGGGAGGCCTGCGGCGGTGTCCGGCAGGATCGCCCGGTAATCGTCGGCGGGCAGCGCGCCGCGCCCGTCGGGACGCCCGGTGGTCACCCCGTCGCCGCTCACCACGCCGGGTTCGACGAGGACGCCCCGTTCGCCCAGCAGCGGGCCCAGCCCCCACGCCCAGACCTGGTCGGGCATGACTCCCAGCAGCGGTCCGTCCCGGTAGGGGACCGCCATCAGCTGCGGCGGCGGCACGTCGTCGGACGGTTGCCCGGTGGCGGGGGGTGTCACCTCCCACGCCAGCACCCGCCGGGCGGGGAGCCGGCCGGCGGGGGTCGACGTGATCTCGATGACCGACACGTCCGCGCCGACCCACCAGGCCGGTCCGACAGGTGGACCCACCGGCACCGTCCAGTCGGGCACGAAGGTGCGGTCGGCCGGGCGGATCCCGTGCTGGCGCAGCGGATTGTCGGTCACGGGCTGTCCGACTCCGACGAGACGGGCCAGTTCGAGCAGGGCGAGCCGCCTGTCGTAGGACAGGTCGTCGGCGAGTTGGCTCGGCAGGGCCGTCGCCAGCGTTCCGTCCTCCTCGCCCAGGATGTCGTGCCCGGCCTCGGCCAGGTTGTCCCCGTCGATGAACCAGCCGTGCAGGACGTGCTCCCCGTCCGGACCGGGTGCCATGACGCGCATCACCGAACCCTCCGGCAGGGTGTACACGCGGTCGTCGGCGCTGATCTCCTCGACGGCGACGAAGGCGACTTCGGTGACGGCGGGGCCGTCGGGCTGGTCGACGTCCCGGGCTGCCACCGTCTCGGCCAGGAACCGCACGGCGGCCCGGGGCAGCGCCAGCATCGTCGGGGCCGGCACGGTCAGCTCCCGGAGCGTCGGGTCCGTGGCGGCCAACCCGGCGATGACGTACGACAGGTCCGCGCCCGTCAGCACACCGATCCGTAGTTCCTCGTCGGACCACGCGTACGCCGTCCACGTTCCGGGGTCGCCGATCGTGGAGCGGGTCACCACCGCGAACACCACGTCGAAGATCTCGGGGATCTCCGCGATCGACTCGACCTCGCCGGGCACCACGATGATCCGGGTCCCCTCGGGCAGCCGCTCCTTCAGGACCGCGACCGCCTCGGCTGCGGGGACACCCGCCCGGACGCCGTCGACGACGTCGTCCAGCTCGGACAGCGGCACCACGGCCACCCGGGCCGCGGCGCGCAGGGAGTCCGGCAGGCCGGAGCGACCGGGCGACCAGAGCACCACACCGTCGCCGTACCGGTCGGCGGCGGGCACGGCCGACACCGGCATGCCCACGGCGAGCAGGGATTCACCGGCGTCGACCGGGAACTCCACGGCGGCCATCTCGGCGCCCAGCCACACCAGGGCCTGGACGTCGTCGTCCGCGTCCGGGTCCATCGCCCAGCCCAGGCCGCGCCATGACGGGTTGTCGCGGATCGTCCGGATCAGGTCGTCGACGTGGTCGGCCGGGATCGGCAGCCCGCCCAGCGTGAGGTGGTCCGAATAGGGCAGGCCCACGTCCGCCGCCCGCGCCGCCCGACCCAGGTCCGGCGTCCAGCGGACGACGGGGCCGGTCGCGATCCGGTCGCGGAGGAAGTCGCTTACGGGCGCGATCGTGGCCTGGTCCACCGTGACCAGGTGAAGCTCCTCGCCGGACCAGCGCTGGAACACCCGGACCTGGTCGACGGGGACCCGCAGGGTCAGCTCGTGCCGGTGCTGGCCGGAGCCGCCGACGAGGACCAGCCCGTCGTGGCCGGCCTCGGCCGCGAACGCCTCGGCCGAGGCCCACCGGTCCAGGGGGAGGTGGAGCTGACCGTCGACGACCTCCTGCCCGAACGGCCGACCGAGCATGTCGAAGACCGCGCGCACCAGCGCGGTCTGTGTCGGGGTCCGGCGGCGGGCCCCGGCCGCGCTGAGCACCACCGTGTCGAACTCGTGCCGGAGTTCGCGCAGCAGGTCCGCGCTGTCCGGGCCGGTCAACTCCAACTGCCAGCCGGGAAGCTGGTAGACGGCGGTCCAGCCGGCCAGGTCGGCGTCGGGCGCGAGCACGCCGACGCCCCGCTCCAGCAGCCGCTCGACGAACGGGCTCCCCTCCGGCGGCGACCGGTCGAGCAGGACGACCCGGGGATGCGCCCGTAACGCCTCGCTCTCGATCACCTCGTCGGCGGTCACCTCCCAGCCGTCGCCGGTCAGCCGGTCGCCGTCGAGCTGCCCGGCGGCGACGACCAGCCCCCGGCCGCGCAGGTCCTCGCGCTGCGGGACGGTGACCGCCACCCGGGCCTCGGACGGCTTCGGGACGAAATAGACGATCGGATAATCGATGATCTTCCGGGCGGCCGAATCGACCAGCAACAACGTCTGACTCGGCGACTCGGCGGACTCGGTCCAGATCACCCCCTCCCGGGTGGACCGGCCGGCGAACAGTTCCTGCACCTGCGCCAGTGCGGCGGGCGACACCGGGGCGAAGCGGTGACCGGCCCCCGGCCAGGCACCCGGGGTTTCACCGATGCGCCGCACAACCTGGTCCCGATGTGCCCTGGCCAGCAGGAACTGGTCCCAGGGATAGGTCCGGCCCGGGTCGAGGACCGCCAGCCAGGACTGGATGCGCGACCAGGGCTCGCTGATCACCCGCCACGTGTCGGGATGGTCGGCGGCGTACCTGCCGTCGAAGAGGAACTGCGCCCAGCGTGTCCCACCCCGGGTGGTCTCGAAGGACTGCACCAGCTCCGGACTGGGATCGGTGATCTCGATCAGCACGCGGTGCCTCGGTAGCACGGCTGGATCGATCAACAGGACCCCGGCCTCCCGCAACTCCGTTCGGATGCTCGCGACGTCTCCCCCTTCCGTCCGGGCGAGCAGCAGCCGCACGGGTTCGGTCGGCGTGGCCAACAGCCCGCTGTCGAAGATCTCGGCGAGCCAGTCGTCGTCCTCGTAGATCCGCAGGGCTGGGTCGGCGAGCAGCGCCTGGGCCAGCTCACGACCCTCGACCGGGTCCGCGGCGTGCAGGGTGGCCCGGGCGAGCGCGCCGTCGAGTTGGGTGACGAGCTGGCTCACCTCGGCGCCGGTGACGGCACTGGCGCCGAGCACGATCCAGTGCACGTCGGCGGGCAGCAGCGTCGGCAGGACGACGATGGCGGAGGCCCGTACCCCCTGGATGAAGCCGGATTCCACCACGGCGGCGTGGTCGAGGTCCGGGAAGAACAGCACCCGGGTGCCCCCGGTGGTCGGCAGCCGGGCCAGGTAGTCGGCCGCGGTGTAGCGGGTGCCGTCCGGGGTGACCAGCACGTCGGACGACCCGGCGTCCAGCCGGCCGGGCTGCACGACGATCCGGTGTGCGCCCCGCCAGCCGTACCGGTCCACGTAGGTCACCAGCACCCCGGAGAGCAGCTGCCATGGACGCCGCAGGATCAGCTCGCGGACCGGTTCGTGCTGCCAGTAGTCGGCCAGGGGTGTGTCCTCGGGCATCTTGAGGAACGCGGCCAGCCCGGCGGCGTACGCCGGGGTCTCCCCGAACGTCTCCCCGAAGGTCTCCCGGATCGCGGCGAGGACGCGGGCCTGCAGCATCGCCCGCTCGATCCCGTCGAGCGGGCTGTCGTCGTGCTGGTCGGACCGCTCGGCCAGGATCCCGGCGGTCTCGGTCTGCTCCGTGTCCTCGATCACGTACTGCCAGGCCCGGCGGACCATCTCGGGCGGGTCCGTGATCGGCTGCGCCACCGGGCCGTCGACGAAGTCGTTGCGCCACAGCGGGACCACGGTGATCAGGCGTGGGTCGACGTCGAGCGACGCCCCTGACGGCGGTTCCACCAGCGCGTCCACCTCCAGCGCCGGCTGGTCCTCGACCGCGGGCAACGACAGCCGGACCAACCGGGTGGTGTCGGCCGGGGCCGCCACGGCCAGCTCCACCGGGGCCGCCCCGGTGGTGTCCGCCACCGTCGACGGCCATCCGCCGCGCAGCAACCAGCCCCGGTGCCCGCCGAGACCGTCGGCCAGACCGGTGTCCGCGACGGTCACCCGTCGCACCGGGCCGGGCGGGGTGGACTCCGCGCGCAGCTGTGCCGCCGCCGCCGACTCCGCCGTACCCTCGTGCCGCCGGTCCGGCGACGACGGCTCGTACGCCGGGGCCGGGTCGCCGGCCGTGTAGTCGGGTGGGGCGACGTACGCCTGCCGGACCCGCTCGGGCAGGCCGGCGAGCTGCGCCCGGGACAGCTGCCCGGCGGGGGGTACGGGGAGCCGGAAGCGGAGCCGGGGTATCCGTACCGGCTCGGCGGGCACCTGGGACTCCTGCATGACCACCACGCTCAGGTGGGCCGGTGCCGCCTGGCCCACGTCCAGGCGGCGGCGTAGTTCCCGCTCGACGGAGCGACCGAACGCCACCGCGTCCGCGTCGTCGTCGCTGACCACGGTGAGCACCAGCGGTGCCCGCGGATCGACGTCGACGGTCGGCGCAAACGGCCCGCCGTTGTGCCCGCCGGCGAAGAAGGCGTCCAGCATCGCCTCGGGCAGCACCCGCCCACCGAGCAGCAGCGCACGTTCGGCGTCGGCGAGCAGGACGAGCAGGTGCTGGCCGGGCAGGTCCACCGCGTCGACCTGCCGGATGAGCGTGGTCATCGTCGTGGCCAGTTCATCGCCGTCCCAGGGCCACAGCACCCCCCGCCGCTTCGGGCTGCTGGCCACCCCTCGCCAGTTGGGCTCCTTGCCGCTGTCGACGATCCGGCCGCCGTCGTCGGTCCGGCCGCCGTCGTCGGGGACGCCGACCGGGGTGGCCGGGGTGACGAGGGCGTCGGGGACCCAGGCGTCGTAGTGGTCGCGCCCGTTGTAGAGCAACCGCACCGGCGTCCCGTCGCCGTCCGGCCAGAGCACCGTCACCGACGGCGGGTCGAGCCGCCCCTGCCACACCGGCCGGCCGAGCGCCGCACCGATCACCAGGGGCAGCACGTCACCGACCCGGCCACCGTCGTCCGGATCGTCCTGGCCGGGCAGCAGCCGCTGCCAGTCCCAGGTGTCGACCGCGTCGAGCAGGGTGGTCTGCACGTCGTATCCGACCGGGAACAGCCAGGTCGTGGCCACCTGGTCGAACAGCTCGACCATTGCCGGGGAGGGGTCGGCCACCCGCCGCAGGATCTCCTCCCGCAGCGCCGTGTCGATATCGGTCAGGTCGGTGTCGTGGACGCCCGCGCGGCGTACCCGCAGCAGCCGGTCGACCGCGTCCGGCGGCATGCCCGCGATGTCGGCCATCGCCTCGGGTGTCGCGACGGCGACCGCACTGAGCAGGCAGAGCCCGTCGCCGATGATGCGGATCCGGTCCCACCCGGTCGGCGGCAGCGGGGTGTTGGTCAGCCGTACGCCGTCCGGGTCGGCGTCACCGGCCCGGCTGGCGTACCCGGCGAACGGCACGGCGAACGGCGTGTCCGAAAGGTCGGGGTCGACGATCTCGTCGTTGACCACGTCCCACGCCCCGGTGCCGTCGGGCACGAACAGTGCCCACGGCCGGCCGTCGACCGACACCGGCAGGTGCTCCGTCGCCCCGCCCACCACCAGGTCACCCTCGGGCGCGAACACGTCGGTGTCGCGCAGGTCGGCCAGGCGCTGCACGGACCGCGCGCCGATCCGACCCGCCGCGCAGGACAGCAGGGCCAGTCGCCGGCCGTCCCGCTCGGGCGACTCCAGCATCGTGTGCAGCTCGTCGACGCTCAGTGTCACCTCGCCGGTACGGCCGTCGGTGTGCCGCAGGGGCACCCGGAACCGGTCGCCGGCCCCGTGCACCAGCACCGTCACCCCGTCGGTCGCGGCGGGTAGCCGAGGGTTGCGGGCCATCCGACGCCATTCCCGGTCCGACAGCAGGGCGATGCTCCCCGGTCGGCCGGGTACGTCGTGCGTCACCACCCGGCTGCCGCCGTACCACCAGGTCCCGTCCGGGTCCTGCCGCAGTCGGCCCGCAGCGGGCCGGTCCGCCCGACCGGCCGGGGTGGACCCACGCCCCCGTCGCCGGTCCCGGCCGGTACGGTCCCGACCGGCGCGCCCGGTAGACGCGGTTTCCCGGCGACGGATCCGGTTGACGTAGGCGGGCCCCGGCTCGGTCCAGAGCATCGCCTGGCGGCGCTGCCGCGGTGTCTCCGGGCGCTGCGTGCCGCCGGGTGCCTTCGACCGGCCGGCACCCCGGCTGCTCTGGTCGACCCGCACCATCCGTGACGGAATCCCCTCGGCCCGCAGTCGCGCCGCCACCATCGTGCCGACCAGCTCCGCCAGCGAGGCCGCCCGCCGCCGTCCGGTGCGGTCGGCCCCCCGCCGCAGCAGCCGGCCGCCGTTGCCGCCGCCCTCGATCCGGACCCGCACCACCCGGGGCCGGTCGGATTCCCACGCCCGGCGGGCCTGGGCGACGACCTGGTCGACGAACAGGTCGAGCTCGGGCAACTGCCCGTCCTCGGCCGCCCGCTGGCCGGGGGCGAAGTCGACGGTGACGGTGGCCACCGGGTCGGCGTCGTCGGGGGTGTGCCGGACCGAGACGACGTCCCGGTCGAACCGGTCGCCGACCACCGCCGCGACGGTGCCCAACCAGCCCTGCACCTCGGCGGGGTTCATCGTCGGGCGGGTCACCCCCATGTACTGGGCCGAGCGGTCGTCGACCTGCCAGCGCCGGGCCGACTCGTTCCAGGTCAGTTCGCCACCCACCCGCGCGTGCCGCTCGATGGCCCGGCCCCGCGCGTCGAAGCCGACCGCGAGGCCCGCGTGGCCCTGCCCGCCGAGCTGTTCCCGCAACCGCTCGGCGGTCAGCTCCGGATCGTGCTGCCGCATCCCCGCCAGCAGTGCGCGGAAGTCCCGTGGCCGCATCGCCGCGGCGGCGTCGGCCGCACCGAGGTAGATCTCGCCGTCCTCGGCCACCACGTAGCGCCAGGACCGCGCCCGCGCCGGGTCGAGCAGGTGGGCGGGGAAGTCCGCCAGCCGGTACCAGAGCGGATTGAGGCGTACGTCCCCGGCGTCGTCGCGTTCCTCAGGCGTGATCCGCGCGGCCCGTACCGCAGGCCCGTAGGTCCCGTCGAGATCCGCGCCGACCGGCGACTCGTTCGGGACTTCGGCGACGCTCAGGGAGTCGGGACTGTCGGGGGTGACCGGCCTTCCCGGGGTGCCCGGCACGCCGAAGAGGTCGACGACGACCGGAGCGGCGACGGTGGCAGACGGGTCGACGACGACCGGAGCGGTCGGATCGTCCGCAACAGTCGGCGGGTCGGCGACGACCGGGGAGCCGGGAGGGGCCGGAACGTCCCGAGCAGCCTGGCGGTCGGGAGTGTCGGTGGCGGGGAGGTCGGTGGCGGCGGGGGTGTCCGACCCGGCGGACGAGGCGTCGAAGTGGTCACGGTCGTTGTGGTAGACCGACACCGCTGGGGCGTCGGCCGGCCCGTACACCGCGCGGACCCGGCCGTCGGCACGACTGCGCACGCTCAACGACACGTCGAGCGCGTAGGCCAGCAGGGGCAGCAGGGCCACACCGACCGGTTCCGACCAGGATCGGGACCAGTCGCGTACGGCGGCCAGGAGCACGTCGAACTCCTGGTCGGTCAGCGGCCCGGCCTGGAAGGCGTACCAGTCGAGGTAGGTGGTGCGCAGGTCGTCGTCGGTCAACTCGGTCAGGTCGGTGAACCCGTTGCGCTCCAGCAGGGCGATCCGGTCGGCGCGGGAGACCAGGTCGGGTTCCACCCGTTCCCGGTCGGCCAGTGCCTGACGGACCTCGGGGATCACCGACGGCAGGGCGTCGCGGTGCATGGTCAGATATCCGGCGACAAGATCGATCAGGGCGTCGGCGGTACGGCCCAGTGGCGCGTCGGCGGGGACGGGCACCGCGCCGATGGAGAGCTGTTCGGCATGCCAGCCCACCGCCGCACGCACGTCGTCGGGCTCTGCCAGCCACTCACCCACCTGCGGCGACAGCAGCTCGGCAGCCGCCAACCGATGCGACACCAGCCCCGGCGCGGACGTCAGGACCGCGTAGGGCAGACACCGCCCGTTGGCCGGCACCCGCACCAGGTCCGCCGGCAGCTCCTGGACGGTCCGGGTGGCCGGCTCGGCCGTCGGCGCGGTCACCGGCTCGACGGGCTGGCTGGTGGTGGGGTCCGGGGGCGTCGGTTCCGGCCGGGACATGCCGTACCGGCTGGTGCTGGCGGGGTCCACCAGGGCACTCACGGTCGCCGTGCCGCCCGGCGTCACCGGCACCGGCTTTCCCTGCCCGTCCCGCACGATGACCCGCGCGCCCACCGGCAGTTCCGGCGGTTCGCCGACCGGCCGGACCCGTCGACCCTCGGTCGCCTGGGTCTCCACCCAGAACAGCTCGCCGCCGTCGTTGAGCAGGGCGAAGGCGTGCCGCGGGGCGTTCGGTGGCTCCACCAGCACCGCCGCCACCGCGTTCGGGCCGGCGGCACGGACCGGGCCGAGCACCTGCGCCCAGTCGGAGACCGGCTGCCACTCGGTGCCGAGCTGCCTGGCGAGGTCCCGCTCCGGGCGGGCGGGGTCGACCGCCCTGTCGTCCCGGGTCACCCGGGGCAGGGCCGAGAACTCACCGACCACCGCCGCCAGCCGGATCACGCAGTCCGCCGCCGTACCGTCGTGCGGCGGCAGCACCCCGGTCAGCCGCTGCTCCAGGACGGCCCCACGGGCCTCCCCCGGGGCCCCGGGGGCGACGGTCACCGCACCCACCGGCACCGGCTGTGGACCCGCCGCCGGTACGCCCGACGACGCACCGGGTCCGGAGGCGTTCACCGGCTGCGCCCGGGAGCCCGACCCGACCCCCGGCTGCGATCCGCCCGCCGCCTGCGTCCCCGACCCGGCCCCCGACTGCGGGGTGGCGGGGGCCGATCCGCCCGGCACCTGTCCGCCCACCGGCTGCGGTCCGCCCGCCCGGGTACCGGCCGACGAGGAAGGGTCCACCGGCGCGGACGCACCGG
>NZ_JBMDWU010000606.1:0-2436 GCF_048594385.1 Micromonospora sp.
CACCGCGTCACCCCCTGAACCCCGCAGCTCCTGCCCCGGTCGGCGGCTCAGACACGGGTCGGCGGATGCCGGTTCCAGCGGCGGCACGGCGATCCGGCTGCGGCACGGCGACCGGGAAAGGGGTCAGCGGT
Organism: Micromonospora sp.; assembly: GCF_048594385.1. Classification (NCBI taxonomy): domain Bacteria; kingdom Bacillati; phylum Actinomycetota; class Actinomycetes; order Micromonosporales; family Micromonosporaceae; genus Micromonospora; species Micromonospora sp. Next base: position 132 of record NZ_JBMDWU010000606.1, read on the forward strand.
CCGGCGGGCGAACCCAGGTGAGGAAGCGATCGGTCACGTCGATCCGGCGACCGTTGTCGAGCTGCGTCAGGTGTTCGGTCGCCTCCACCGACAGGCTGGCCAGTAGGGCGAGCAGTCCGGGCCGGTCGCCGTCGTACCTGGCGAGGAGGGCGAGTTTCGCCTCCCCGCACGGCCACGGGTTCGCGTCGACCCGGCACAGCCAGATCGGTCGCAGCGGCGTGTGCCGGCCGGGCAGCGGCCCGGTCACGATGTCCCCGCCGACCCGGACGCCCGTGCCCGGCCGGGCCGCGCGTCCCGGGGGACCGCCGTCCCCCGCCGCGAGACCGTCGCCCCACCCCGCCGGGCCGGGGGAGCCGGGACAGTCCGGGCGGGGGCGCGGTCCGACTGCGGGGCTGGCCGGCGCGCACCCGCCGGCATCAGGAACAGGGTCCGCCGCCGCACTGCGTCGCCGACAGCATTCAGCTGGTATGCATCGATCCACACCCATCCGTCGTACGTGTGCCAGTCGGCCAGCACCCGGATGACCCGGACCGTGATCGGCCGGATGAACTGCACGCTGGCGGTACGCGACAGGTGCAGCACCTCGCCCGGCCTGAGCTGCGGGGCGGTCACCTGGGCCCCTGGTTCCGGCTGAACGCCCAGCGGTGCGGCGGCACGATGCCGGTCATCCGCCCCGGCCCCCGGTACGGCGGGACGAACGGCCCGATCGGTCCCGGCACGATCGGGCGCGCGGGCGGCCCGGGTTCGGGCGCGGGCGTCGGGTCGGGTACGGGCTTCGGCCTCTGCTCGGGTTTCGGCTTCTCCCTGGGCACGGCGTCTCCTCTGCGTCGGTGTGTCCGCGTCGGGGTGGAGGAGGGGCCGGCCGCCCTTCCACGGACGGCCCCTCCGGCAGACGCCGTCGCCAGCCCTCGACCACTACCGACAGCGCCGCCCCGGTGACACTCTGATGTGGAGGCCACTAGTCTCGGAAGGTGCGATGGGGGTTCGGGCTGAGCCGGATGAGGAACCGCCGAGCAGGTGGCGGCATGAATAGTCGATCTTCAGATTGGGGCGCCGTGCATGGCTGACGTACCAGATCCGCTCGCCGACTTCGTCGTTGCCGAGATCCGCCGTGCCCGGGGTGCCGCCGGCATGACGCAGGAGACGTTCGGGCGGGGCGCCGGATTCAGCGCATCGCACGTCAGTGCCGTCGAGGGGGGCACCCGGGCGCTGACCCTGGACTTCGTCAAGGGAGCTGACCGGGCGCTCAGCACCGGTGGGCTCTTCGAGCGGCTGGTGAGCAAGCTCGGCACACCATCGTGGTTCCTGCCGTGGCTCGACGCCGAACGCAACGCGACCCAACTCAGGTATTTCGAGCCGAACCTGATTCCCGGCCTACTACAAACCGAGGCCTACGCCCGCGCGGTGCTGAGACTCGATCCGCGTCTGACCGACAGCGAAGTGGATCGTCGAGTGGCGGCACGCCTGGAACGACAGCACGTCCTGGACCGGGTTGACCCACCCCAGCTCGTCGCGGTGATCGACGGAGGTGCAGTCCAGCGCGCCGGTGAGGGCTTCGAGAAACTGATGGCCGAGCAACTCGACCACCTTGTAGCTTGTGCGGAACGACCGAATATCAGCATCCACATCGTGCCCGCCGACGTTGTTTTCTATGCAGGGCTTTCCGGCCCACTGTCACTCGCGCATCTGGGTGATGGCGGTTGGGTTGGACACCTCGAAAGCCAGTTGGGCGGCAATGTCCTGAGCCAGCCGGCAGACCTGGCTACGCTCTTCGAGCGGTGGGAGAGCATCCGGAACGAGGCGCTACCACGACGGCAGTCGTTAGACCTGATCATGGGAGTTGCAGGCCAATGAACCTGACTGATGCACGGTGGCGGAAGTCCACCCGAAGTGGCACCAGCGGTGGGAACTGTGTCGAGGTTGCCGACAACCTTCCCGGCGCGGTCGCCGTACGGGACTCCAAGGACCCGGACGGGCCGGCCCTGACGTTCGCCCCCACCTCGTGGCGCACGTTCGTCGCCGGGCTGGCCGATCGCGCCTGACCGACCTGCCCGGTGACATGCCTGCCCCGAGATCCGGGGTAGGCATCTCGCGTCAGGGAACGACCCGGCATACCGCCTCTGAACTGCCCGGCCCGGTCGGTCGAGAGCATGGGGCGGCTATCACTCCGAGCAGGTGTCGACCGTCTCCGCTCCAACACCATGCCACTGACAGCCGTATTCCTGTCAGGCAAAAATATCACTGCAAGTCATATTTCTCTTCGAGACCACCTAGCCCCGACCACCCTCACCGACAGTGACCCCGC
>NZ_JBMDWU010000607.1:0-6119 GCF_048594385.1 Micromonospora sp.
CCGCACCGTCAGCCGGCGGGAAGCAGTTGCGCCGAGCGGGCCGCCACCACCGCGCCGATCAGCCGCACCGCGTCCGCCGCCGGCATCGGGTCGAGGCTGCGGCCGTCGCGCAGCCGCAGGGCCACCGCGTCGTCGGCGGCCTCCCGGGCACCGACCACCCCGACGTACGGCACCCGGCGGCGGGCCGCGTCGCGGACCCGGGCACCCAGCGAGCCGCCCGCGTCCACCTCGACCCGCAGCCCGGCGTCGATCGCCCGCCGGGCCACCCGGGCCACCGCGTCGGCCTGCCCGGCGTCGACCGGCAGGAGCAGCAGCTGCACCGGGGCGTACCAGGGCGGGAAGGCACCCTCGTGCGCCTCGATCAGGTAGGCGAACAGCCGCTCCATGCTCCCGACCAGGCTGCGGTGCACCAGCACCGGCCGTTGCCGGACACCCGCCGCATCGGTGTACGACAGGTCGAACTTCTCCGGCTTGTCGAAGTCGATCTGCACGGTGGAGATGGTCGACTCCCGGCCGGCCGCGTCGACCACCTGGATGTCGATCTTCGGGCCGTAGAAGGCGGCCTCGCCGGGCGACTCCACGTGGTCCACCCCGTCGAGGGCGGCCCGCAGCAGCTCCTCGGCCCGTGCCCAGGACGCGTCGTCGCCGACGTACCTCGCGCCGGGCCCGCGCAGCGACAGCCGGAACCCGGCCGGGCGGACGCCGAGCGCCGCGTGCGCCTGGCGGATCAGCCGCAGGATCTCCCGGACCTCGTCGCCGACCTGGTCGAGGGTGCAGAAGTTGTGCGCGTCGTTGAGCGAGATCGCCCGCACCCGGGCCAGCCCGCCGAGCACCCCGGACCGTTCCGCCCGGTACATCCCGCCCAGCTCGCCGACGCGCAGCGGCAACTCCCGGTAGGAGCGGCCCCGGGCCCGGTAGACCAGGGCGTGGTGCGGGCAGAGCGCCGGCCGGAGCAGCAACTCGTCGTCGCCCATCCGCATCGGTGGGAACATCTCGTCGGCGAAGTGGCCGAGGTGCCCGGAGAGCGCGAACAACTCGCGCCTGCCCAGCGGCGGGGAGTACACGTGCTGGTAGCCGGCCCGGCGTTCCAGCTCGCGGACGTACTCCTCGACGGCGTGCCGGGCCGCCGCGCCGGCCGGCAGCCAGATCGGCAGCCCGGCGCCCGCCAGCGGGTCGGAGACGAACAGGTCCAGTTCGCGGCCGAGCCTACGGTGGTCGATCATGTCGCGCTCCTTGATCGGGTACGACCCGGAGGCGACCGTGCCCGCAACGCCACGAGGCCCCGGGCGGATCGCCCGGGGCCTCGTCGACGGAAGACGTCAGTGCGGCACGCCGGGATCTCCCGGCGTCGTGGTCACCACAGCACTGCGCATGCGGTCACCGTACGACCTCCGCAATGACCCGGGCGAGCGCATTTTTCAGCGCTTCCCGACGCGGGAGCACGCTGGACCGTGACATGCGTACCCGTCGTGGTGGCGGTGCGGGAAAGGGGGAGGGTCGCCGGCACGGGACCTGCCGGCGACCCTCGGCGGCCCGCTCGTCAGGAACGGGGGACCCGACGGTGTGGGGGCCGCGTACTCAACGGTACGCCGACGCCTTCCGCTTCGCCGTCCCCCTCCCGCCGGCCGCGCTGGACGGCACCCGCCGTGCGGCAGGCGGCACATCACCCCGGCACACGCAGCCATGTGGTCACCGGGCTGATGTAGCGGTATCCCGCCCCTCCGATACCGCTACCTCGGCCCACGTGCGCCACTACCGACGCCCGACCCGGGTCAGGGGGTCATTCGAGTTCGTGAAGCATGAGCTGACGGGCGGCCTCGGTGATCGAACCGGACAGGCTCGGGTAGATCGTGATGGTCTGGGCCAACTCGTTGACGGTGAGGTTGTTCTCGATCGCCATGGTGATCGGCAGGATCAGCTCACTGGCCTTGGGAGCCACCACCACGCCGCCCACCACCTGGCCGGTGGACGGGCGGCAGAACAGCTTGACGAAGCCGTCCGCCAGGTCGTCCATCTTCGCGCGGGCGTTACCGGTCAGCGGCAACATCACCTGGCGGGCCAGGGTACGGCCGGCGTCCGCCTCATCCTGGGAGACGCCGACGGTGGCCAGTTCCGGGTCGGTGAAGACGTTCGCGGCGACGGTACGCAGCCGCAACGGCCGGACCGCCTCACCGAGGGCGTGCCACATCGCGATCCGGCCCTGCATGGCGGCGACGCTGGCCAGCGGCAGGACCCCGGTGCAGTCGCCGGCGGCGTAGATGCCGGGGACGTTGGTACGCGACACCCGGTCGACCGTGACGTAACCGCCCTTGGCCAGCTCGACGCCGTACTCGGCGAGGCCGAGGTCGGCGGTGTTCGGGATCGAGCCGACGGCGATCAGGGCGTGCGAACCGGTCACCACCCGGCCGTCGGAGAGGACCACCTCGACGCCGTCGCCGACGCGTCGGACCGCGTCCGCCCGGGAGTTGTTGAGGATGGTCATGCCCCGGCTGCGGAAGACGTGCTCGATGGCCATCGCCGCGTCGGCGTCCTCGTGCGGCATCACCCGGTCCCGGCTGGACACCAGGGTCACCTCGACCCCCATCGCCAGGTAGGCGCTGGCGAACTCGGCCCCGGTGACGCCGGAACCCACCACGATCAGGTGGGCGGGCAGCTCGGGCAGGTCGTACACCTGCCGCCAGGTGAGGATGCGTTCCCCGTCGGGCAGCGCGGTGGGGAGCTGACGCGGGGTGGCGCCGGTGGCGACCAGCACGGTGGAGGCGTCGATCGCGTACTCCGCGCCGCCGTCGGCGGGGGTGACGACGACCCGGTGGGTGTGACCGAGAGTGTCCTCACCCATCCGGGCGGTGCCCGCGACGAAGGTCACGCCCGCCTTGATCAGCTTCGCGTGGATGTCGGCGGACTGGGCCAGGGCGAGCCGCTTCACCCGCGCGTGCACGGCCGGCGCGTCGACCGTGACCGCCTCCAGGCCGTCGGAGTGGATGCCGAACTCGTCGGTGTCCCGGTAGCCGGTCACCACCTCCGAGCTGGCGATGAAGGTCTTCGACGGGACGCAGTCGGAGAGCACGCACGCCCCTCCCGCGCCCTCGGCCTCCACCACGGTGACGTCGGCGTCCAGCTGGGCGGCGACCAGGGCCGCCTCGTAGCCGGCCGGCCCCCCGCCGATGATCACGATGTGGCTCACAGCCCTCGCCCTTCCTCGGTGCTCACAGTGACTTTCTTCTCCCGAACCCGTCCGACACGCACTGTCGTATTCTCCCCCACCCGTTCGCCGGGCTATCGTCATCGCCGTGCGTCACTACGCGGCCTACGGCTCAAACCTGGACCCCGCCCGGATGCGGGCCTACTGCCCGCATTCGCCCATGGTGGGCGTCGGCTGGCTGGAGGGGTGGCGGCTGACCTTCGCCGGTGAGGACGTGATCGGCTGGGAGGGTTCCGTCAGCACCGTGGTGGAGTCCCCGGGTGACCGGGTCTTCGTGGCGCTGTACGACATCGACCCGTACGACGCCGCCCAGCTCGACGAGCTGGAGGGCGTCACCGCCGGCACGTACCGCAAACTCACCGTGCGGGTCTCGACGCTGGACGGGGACGTGACCGCCTGGGTGTACGTCTTCGACGGCTACGAGGGCGGCCTGCCGACCGCCTGGTACCTGTCGGAGATCGCCAACGCCGCCGAGAAGGCGGGCGCGCCCGACGACTACGTCTCCGAGCTGCGGTCCCGCCCCACCGGCACCGCCTCGGCGTAACGCGTATCGCACCCGTCCAGTGTGCTCCCGGCGGCGGGGCCACCAGACGGCGACCCCGCCGGGCGTCACCCGGCCCACACCGGGCCGCCCGACGGTGACCGGCCCGCACCCGGGCCGGTCCGCTCAGGCGGCGGGCACGCTGCGCTCGTACAGGTCGATCCAACGGGTCTCGTGCAGCCCGACCGACCGGTAGAGGGTGACCGGGGTGGTCGGGTTGGCCAGGTCGAAGCCGAGCCCGGCGTGTCCCCGGCCCTTGGCCGCGTAGACCGCGAACGCCCGTCGCAGCAGCGCCGCACCCACCCCGCGCCGCCGGTACGCGGGCAGCACCGACAGCGTGCGTACCCAGCCCATGTCCTGCTCCAGCGCCTGGTCCGACGAGTTGAGCGCGCCGGCCGGCTCGCCGTCGACCTCGGCGATGAACCACTCGTCCCAGACCCGCCCGCCGTCGGTGAGCCGGTCCCGCCAGCCCTCGAACCCGGCCGGCTCGTAGTCCGGGGTGTCCCGGAAGGCGGTGTCGTGGATGTGGTGGAACAGCCGCAGGTCAGCCTCGTCACCGGCCCGCACCGGCCGGACGGTCACCCCGGGCGGGGGCGGCGGCTCGGAGGGCAGGTCGGCCAGGGACCGGCTCATCCGCACGTACCGTTTGGCCCGGGTGAACCCGGCGGCGGTCAGCTCGCCGGCCCAGCGGGTCTCCGGCGCGCAGACGGCGGCGCGGACGGTCAGCGCGGGCCGGCCCCGCTCGGTGGCGCGTTCGGCGACCCGGTGCAGCATCCGGTCGAGCAGCACGGCCCGCAGCGCCGTCGCCCGCTCCGGGTCGACGAAGACGTCGAGTTGTTCGCGGCCCACCCCGGTCGGGTTGTCGACCACGCTCCAGCCGACCACCCGATGATCAGGATCGGTCAGTACCCAGGAGTCGTGCTGCGGGTCGAAGAACGGCGCGGTCAGCGCGGCCCGGACGTCGTCGGCGTCGAAGTCGGGGTAACCGATGGCGAACGTGTCGGCGGCGTGCACCACGGCGAGCAGCGCGGGCACGTCGTCCAGGGTGGGGCGGCGGGCGGTCCAACCGGCGGGAAGTGTCACGCCGCAGATCCTGGCAGCCCCGCCCGCCACCCCGCCGCCGATTTTCCGGGCCACCGGCCGGTCACGCCGGTACCGGGCCCGGCCACCGGCTGACCGGGCGGGCCGGGCCGCGTCAGACCGGCCAGCGCCAGACCGGGCCGCCGTCCGACCGGACCCGGTCGGCGGGTCAGCCGTCCGCGTCGGCGCGCAGCCGGGCCCGTACGTCGGTGAGTAACTCGATCAGCTCCCGGCCCTCCGCCGGACGCAGCGCCCGGAACCCGGCCGCGGCCAACCGGTCGGTCACCGCCTCGGCCCAGAGCCGACGCCGCACCAGCGGTCCGACCGGCGGATACGGCGGGGACCACCCGCAGGCCGCCGCCCCGGCCTCCCCCTCCGGCCCGGCCAGCACCGCCTCCAGCGGGGTCATCCCGGCGGCCCGTACGGCGAGTAGGTAGGCCCCGGTGAAGTGTTCCCGCAGCAGGAGCAGCGCCACGGCGGCCCGGGCACCCTCGGCGTGCGCGGGCAGCGGCATCGCCCGCCAGGCGGCGAACAGCGGCATGCCCGTCGCGTCGGCGGCGGCCACCACCCGTTCCAGCAGGGCGGTCAGCCGGGGTGTGCCGGGCAGGTCGTCGAGATGCTGGGCACCCCACCGGCAGCACTCGGTCAGGTGGGCGGTGGCCACCTCCAACGGCCGGACCACCCGCACGGCGGTGTCCCATCCGTCGGCGACCGCCTCCGGGGCGAGGAAGCCGAGCGCCGCCGCCACCGTCTCGGCCCGGATGTCGCCCAGTGCGCCGGCCCGCCCGGTGACGTAGAACGCCCAGCCCGGGATGCCCATCGTCCTGGCCCGGCGCAGGGTCCCCGGGCAGCGGGTGAACAACTCCCCCAGTTCCAGCACGGCGGGTTTGCTCCCGGCGGCCACCTGCTCCGGCGTCATCCCGCACGCCCGCAACACGCATTCATCGCGTTCAGTCTGCCTCCTCACCGCCCGCCGTGGGGTCCGCCTCCTCGGCATCCACCGCCTCGATCGCGCCCTGCACCTCACCGGTGCGGCGGCGGGCCACGGTCAGCGTCCGCTCGGCCGCCCGGCGGGCCAGTTTCGCCCGGCTCAGCTCCTGTTCGGCGACGGCCCGACGACGCTCCAGTTCGGCCAGTTCCCCCTCGATCCGGTCGAGCGCCGCGACGCTGTCCCGCTCGGCCGTCGTCGTGCCGTCCAGGTCCCGTTCGGCCTGCCGCTGGGCGGCCCGCGCGGCCGTCAGCTCCCGGTCCAGGGCGCGGCGGCGCTTCGCCCGTTCGGCCCGCGCGGCCCGCGCC
>NZ_JBMDWU010000608.1:0-17018 GCF_048594385.1 Micromonospora sp.
GGTGATGGTGGTGCTCCTGATCGTCGCGTTGGCGTCGTACCGCAGCCGGGGGCCGGCGTTCGAGGCCCGGCCGGCCGATCCGCTGCCGACGTACTCGCTGCCGGGCTCGGGGGCGACCAACCCGGCCCGGGTGGCGGCGAACCTCCCCGAACAGGTGGTCCCCTGGCTGACGCCCCGCCGCACCGACACGCCTCCGGTCGAGGTGCCCGTGGTGGTCGTACCGGGCGAGCCGTCGGGCGGGGACGACCTGTCCGACCCGCCGGCCGGTGGGGTCGAGTCACCGCCCGACGACCCGGGCGGTGAGCAGCCCCGGCCGACCACCCCCGCGCCACCGCCACCGCCACCGCCACCGCCCGCCGCGCCGCCGTCGTCGCCGGTCTCCGGCCGGTTCAGCGTGCGGGACAGTTGGAACAACGAGGCGTTCATCGGTGAGGTGCTGCTCTACAACCGCGACCGGGTGTCCCGGCCGTGGACGGTCCGGTTGGTGCCGCCACCGGGCAGCCGGCTGGTCACCTCGTGGGTCGAGGGCGCCCCGCAGGGCACTCCCCGGATGTCCGGCGGGGTGTTCACGTACACCAGCGGGGTGAACGTCGGGCCCGGTGCCTCGGTGCCGTTGCGGTTCCACTTCGAGAACACCGGCGGCAGCATCCGGCCGTCGCGGTGCACGGTCGACGGGGTGCCCTGCTCCGGCCTCTGACCCACCGGCTGCCGGTCCGCCGCGCCGACCACGCCGCCGTCCGGCCGTGGGCGCTGCCGCCGCCGGTGATCCCGAGTTCTGCAAGGTTACTGCCGTATTGCCGCAGTGTTTGCAAGGTATTGCAGATTCTTTCGGCAAGGGCTAGCGTGCGGGCGAATCAGCGACCATAGGAAGGCCGTCGATGACACCCCCGTTGCCGCGCAAGGCGCTGCTCGCTCTGGTCTCCACCCTCACCCTCGCTCTCGTCGGCGTCCCGGTCGCCGTCCGGCAACTCGGTGCCGACGCCACCGACCGGCCGTCCACCATCGACGCCCTCGCCGCGGCCGGCGCCGCCCCGTGGGGCGCCGAACCCTCCACCGACGCGCTGCTCGCCGCCGGCACCGGTCAGGGACGTAACGAACAGTTCTACTTCGTCCTGCCGGACCGCTTCGCCAACGGCGACCGCCGCAACGACACCGGTGGCCTGACCGGGGACCGGCTGCGTACCGGCCTCGACCCGACCGACAAGGGCTTCTACCACGGCGGCGACCTCAAGGGCGTCATCGACAAGCTCGACTACATCCAGGGGCTCGGCACCACCGCCATCTGGCTCGCGCCGGTGTTCAAGAACCGGCCCGTGCAGGGCAGCGGCGCGGACGTCTCCGCCGGCTACCACGGCTACTGGATCACCGACTTCACCCAGGTCGACCCGCACTTCGGCACCAACGAGGAGATGAAGCGGCTGGTGAAACTGGCCCACCAGCGGGGCATCAGGGTCTACCTCGACGTCATCGTCAACCACACCGCCGACGTCATCAAATATGCCGAGGACAGGTACGCGTACATCGACAAGAAGACGTCGCCGTACACCGACGCGCAGGGACGCGAGTTCGAGGACCGCAACTACGCCGACGGCACCCGGGCCTTCCCGAAGGTGAACCGGGACTCCGGGGCGTACACGCCGACCTTCGCCAGCCCCGCCGACGCGAAGGTCAAGGTCCCGGCCTGGCTGAACGACCCGACGATGTACCACAACCGGGGCGACTCCACCTTCGCCGGTGAGAACAGCGAGTACGGCGACTTCTACGGCCTCGACGACCTGTGGACCGAGCGGCCCGAGGTGGTCCGGGGCCTGACCAAGGCGTACGGCGACTGGATCGCCAGCACCGACGTCGACGGGTTCCGGCTGGACACCGTCAAGCACGTCAACCTCGACTTCTGGCCGCAGTTCAGCCAGGGCATCAAGCGCGCCGCCGACAAGGCCGGTAAGAAGGACTTCTTCATGTTCGGCGAGGTCTACAGCGCCGACCAGGAGGTCACCTCCACCTACGTGCGGCGTGGCGGGCTGCCGGCCACCCTCGACTTCTCCTTCCAGGAGGCGGCGCGCGGTTACGTCACCGCCGACGGATCGGCGAAGGCGCTGGCCGACGTCTACGCCAAGGACCCGCTGTACGCCGCCCGGGACACCGACGCCGGCCGGCTGACCACCTTCCTCGGCAACCACGACATGGGCCGGATCGGCTCGTTCATCGCCGCCGCCGGAGGTGACGACGCCCGTCAGCTCGGCCGGGACCGCCTCGCCCACCAGCTGATGTTCCTCACCCGTGGGCAGCCGGTCGTCTACTCCGGCGACGAGCAGGGCTTCACCGGGCCGGGCGGGGACAAGGACGCCCGGCAGGACATGTTCGCCACCCGCACGGCGGACTACCTCGACGACGACCTGATCGGCACCACCCGCACCCACGCCAGCGACCAGTTCGACACCACCCACCCGCTGTACCGCACCATCGCCGAGCTGGGCCGGCTGCGGGCCGCGCACCCCGGCCTGCGCGACGGCGTGCAGGTCACCCGGTACGCCGCCGACGGGCCCGGTGTCTTCGCCTTCTCCCGGATCTCCCCGGCCGACCGCACCGAGTACCTCGCCGCGGTGAACAACGCCGGCACCCCGCAGACTGTCACCGTGCAGACCTGGTCACCCGGCACCACCTTCACCGGCATCTACGGCGGCACGGCCACCCCGACCGCCGGCACCGACGGAAAGCTGAACCTGACCGTGCCCGCCGGTTCGGCCGTGGTGCTCCGGGCCGGTCGGCCCGTGCCGCAGGCCACCACGAAGCCGACCGTCACCCTCACCGAGCCGGGCACCGACCCGGTCGCCACCCGGGCCGCCGTCACCGCGCAGGTGACAGGTGACCCGCTGGCCACCGTCACCGTCGCCGCCCGGGTCGCGGGTGGAAAGTGGACCCTGCTGGGCAGCGCGCACACCGCGCCGTACACCGTGCACCACGACCTGACCGGGCTCGCCGGGGGCACCCGGGTCGAATACAAGGCGGTGGTCCGCGACGGGAAGGGGCGGACGACCGCCACCCGGTCGACCGGGGTGGTCGGCACCCCCGCGCAGGGCGCGTCCCGGGACTGGGTGGTGGTGCACTACCAGCGCCCCGCCGGGGACTACGCCGACTGGGGACTGTACGCCTGGGGTGACCTCGACCCGGCGTACGTCACGCAGTGGCCCGCCGGGCAGCCGTTCGCCGGGGAGGACCCGTACGGCCGGTTCGCCTGGGTGAAGCTCAAGCCCGGCGCGACGTCCGTCGGATTCCTCGTGGTCGACAAGGCCGGCACCAAGGACGTCGCCAACGACCGCACCATCGACGTGACCACCACCGGCGAGGTCTGGGTCAAGCAGGGCGACCCGGCGCTCTATCCCACCCGGCAGGCCGCCACCGGCGAACCCGACCCACCCGTCGACGCGGGCACCGCGATCATCCACTGGCGCAAGGCCGACAACGACTACGCCGGCTGGGGCCTGCACCTGTGGGACGGGGCGGCCACCCCGACCGACTGGGCCAGCCCGCTGCCGCCCGAGAAGGTCGACTCGTTCGGCGCGCTGTTCCGGGTGCCGCTGGCGGCCGGCGCGACCGGGCTCAACTACATCATCCACCGGGGTGACACCAAGGATCAGCCCGACGACCAGCGACTCGACCTGACCGGGGTCGGCCACGAGGTCTGGCTGCTGGGCGGGGTGCCCGGCCGGCTGCTCCCCGCCACCGCCACCGGAACGACGAAGGACCTCGACATCACGAAACAGCAGGCGCAGTGGATCGACAGGTCCACCGTCACCTGGGCCGTCGGCCCGACCGACGGCAGGGCGTACGCCCTGGTGGCGGCACCGGCGGGCGGGCTGGGTGTGGTCGACGGCGAGCTGTCCGGGACGTACACCTCGCTGCCGTTGCGGGCGCAGCGCAACGGGCTCACCGAGGCCCAGCGGGCGGCCTTCCCGCACCTGTGGGCCCACCAGGCGTTCCACCTCGACCGGGCCGACCTGGCGAAGGTGCCGGCGGCGCTGCGCGGGCAGCTCGTGGTGACCGAGCGGGACGCCCGGGGCGCGCTGCTGCGCGCGACCGGGGTGCAGATCCCCGGGGTGCTCGACGACGTCTACCGCGCCGCCACCGACGCGACGCTCGGGGTCACCTTCAGCGGCAAGGTGCCCACCCTCGCGGTCTGGGCGCCCACCGCCCGTACGGTCACCCTCGAACTGTCCGACACGCCGTCGGCGTCGTCACGCACGGTGGCGATGCGTCGCGACGACCACACCGGCGTCTGGTCGGTACGCGGCAGCCGCGACTGGACCGGCCGCTACTACCGCTACCGGGTGCAAGCCTGGCAGCCGGCCGCCCAGAAGATCGTCACCGCGTCGGTCACCGACCCCTACTCGGTGGCGCTCGCGGCCGACTCCACGCACAGCCAGATCGTCGACCTGACCGACCCGGCGCTCGCCCCGCCCGGCTGGTCCGGGCTGCGTAAGCCGGCCGCGCCTCCCGCGTCGCAGGCGCAGATCTCCGAGCTGTCGGTACGCGACTTCTCCATCGCCGACGACACCGTGCCGGCCGACCGGCGGGGCACCTACCTGGCCTTCACCGACCCGGGCACGGCCGGCATGAAACACCTGAAGGCGCTCGGCGACGCCGGGGTCAACTACCTGCACCTGCTGCCGGTGTTCGACTTCGCCACCATCCCCGAGAAGCGGGCCGACCAGCGGCAGCCCGACTGCGACCTGGCGGCGCTGCCCCCGGACTCCGACCGGCAGCAGGCGTGCGTCGCGGCGGTCGCCGACACCGACGGCTACAACTGGGGGTACGACCCGCTGCACTACACCGTCCCCGAGGGCGGCTACGCCGTCGACCCGGACGGGGCGCGGCGGACCGCCGAGTTCCGCCGGATGGTCGCCGGGGTCAACGGCGCCGGCCTGCGGGTGGTGCTGGACGTGGTCTACAACCACACCTCCGCCGCCGGCACCGACGAGAAGTCGGTGCTGGACCAGGTGGTGCCCGGCTACTACCACCGGCTGCTCGACGACGGCACCGTCGCCAACTCGACCTGCTGCGCCAACACCGCCCCCGAGCACGCCATGATGGGCAAGCTGGTGGTCGACTCGCTGGTCACCTGGGCGAAGCAGTACAAGGTGGACGGCTTCCGGTTCGACCTGATGGGCCACCACCCGAAGGCGAACATCCTGGCCGTACGGGCCGCGCTGGACAAGCTGACCCTCGCCCGCGACGGCGTCGACGGGAAGAAGATCCTGCTCTACGGCGAGGGCTGGAACTTCGGCGAGGTCGCCGACGACGCCCGGTTCGTGCAGGCCACCCAGGCCAACATGGCCGGCACCGGGATCGGCACCTTCAACGACCGGCTCCGCGACGCGGTCCGCGGTGGCGGCCCGTTCGACGGCAACCCGCGCGTGCAGGGCTTCGCCTCCGGCCTGTACACCGACCCCAACGGCGACGACGTCAACGGCACCGCCGCCGAGCAGAAGGCCCGGCTGCTGCGCCACCAGGACCTGATCAAGGTCGGGTTGACCGGCAACCTGCGCGACTACCGGTTCACCGACTCCGCCGGCCGGCAGGTCACCGGGGCGCAGGTCGACTACAACGGCTCCCCGGCCGGCTACACCGCCGCCCCCGGCGAGGCGGTCACCTACGTCGACGCGCACGACAACGAGATCCTGTACGACGCGCTGGCGTACAAGCTGCCGACCGGCACCTCGGCGACGGACCGGGCCCGGATGCAGGTGCTGGCCCTGGCCACCACCGCGCTCGGGCAGGGCACCGGGTTCGTGGCGGCCGGGTCCGAGCGGCTGCGCTCGAAGTCGCTGGACCGCAACTCCTACAACTCCGGTGACTGGTTCAACCAGATCCGGTGGGACTGCGCCCGGGGCAACGGGTTCGGTGCCGGGCTGCCCCCGGCGGCCGACAACCAGGACAAGTGGCCGTACGCCAAACCGTTGCTGGCCGACCCGGCCCTGGTGCCCGGCTGCGCCGCGATCGACCTGGCCGACGCCCGGTACGCGGAGCTGCTGGAGATCCGGCGGTCGTCGCCGGTGTTCGGGCTGACCACCGCCGCGCAGGTGCAGCAGCGGGTCGCGTTCCCGCTGTCCGGGGCGAAGGAGACCCCGGGGGTGCTCACCATGACGCTTGACGCCCGGGGGCTCGATGGCCGGTGGAAGACCGTGACCGTGGTCTTCAACGCCACCCCGGCGACGGCGAAGCAGACGGTGGCCGGGCTCCGGGGCACCGACACCGCCCTGCACCCGGTGCTGGCCGGCTCGGCCGACCCGGCGCTGCGGACCGCGTCGTTCGACCGGTCGGCGGGCACCTTCACCGTGCCGGCGCGCAGCGTGGCGGTCTTCGTGCAACGCTGACGCGGACGACGACCGGCCCCCCTCCGCGTGTCGCGGAGGGGGGCCGGTGCGTGTCCTGCCCGGTGTGCCGCCGTCACCGGCCGCACGTCACCCGAGGATGCTCAGCCGAAGCAGTTCGGAATGGTGTCGCCCGGGATGGCCAGGCAGTTGGTCGGACGGTTCGCGACGATCGCGGACTTGTCGTCCACGTTCACCACGCCCTCGAAGGTGAACACACCGCCGGGGGCGAGGGTGGCGAAGTTGTTGGCGACCTTCGTCCGGCTGAGGTTGACCTCGCCGAAGATGTTGAAGATGCCGCCGCCGACGCCGATCGGACCGAGGGCCCGGTTGGCGACGACCTCGGACTCGCGCACCGTGGTGACGCTGTCCGCGTTGAACAGCCCGCCGCCGAAGAAGCCGGCGGTGTTCTCCTTGAGGTGGCTCTTCTCGATGGTGACCGCGCTGTCGAACGCGACGGCCACGCCACCGCCGACACCGGCGGTGCTGTTCTTGGCCACCGTCGAGTGGTCGACGTTGACCTGGGCGTCCGCCACCGCGAGACCGCCACCGGCGAGCACCGCGGTGTTCGACAGCAGTTCGGAGTAGCGCACGGTGGTGTTGCCGCCGATGTCGAGCACGCCACCGCCGAAGCCGAGCGTCTCGTTGTCGGTGACCTTGGACTTCTCGATCAGGACGGTGCCGCCGTCGACGTCCTCGGTGAAGATCTCCGCGGCGCCGTTGGAGACACCGCCGCCACCGACGATGGCGGTGTTGTCGGTGATCGTGGACTCGTCGACCGTGAGCAGGCCGGCGTTGAAGATGCCCCCGCCGAAGAAGAAGGCGGTGTTGTGGGCGACCTCGGTGTGCCGCAGCGACGTGGTGCCGAAGTTGGCCAGCCCGCCGCCGTTGCCGCCGGACTGGTTCAGCACGACCGAGGTGTCGAACAGGTTGGCGGTGCCACCCGGCTGCACCAGGATCCCGGCGCCGTCGTTGACGCCCGGCTCCTCGATCAGCGTGCTGACCTTCCCCGGCTTGGCCTTCGGCGCGGCCTTCACCGCGGCCTTGCGGGCGGCCTTCGGCGCGGCCTTCAGGCCGGCCTTCGGGTTCGCCTTACGGGCGGCGAGCGCCTGGGCCAGCGGGGTGCCGGCCTTGACCTGGGCGGCGATCGCCTGGGAGTCCGAGTAGGCCCCCCACACCGCTGCCGGGGAGACCGGCTGCAGCGCCTCGATGGTCTGCCCACCCTTGATGGTCAGCCCCTTGAGGTTCAGGTGACCGCCCGGACCCACGTTGAGGATCCGGAAGTAGTCGGCGGTGGCGTCCCGGGTGATCGTGGTGTGCTCACCCCGCAGGGTGATGTCCTGGGTGATCACCGGCAGGCCGTTGCCGTCCTGGTTGCGGGTCAGGTTGTAGGTGCAGCCCTTGGCCAGGTCCAGCACACCGCCGTCGCGGCTGTTGGCGAAGACGATCGCCTGGATGAGCCGGTCGGTGTCGCAGGGCACCTCCTTCCCACGTTCGTGGTCCTTGCCGTCGCGGTCGTCCTTGCCGCCACGGTCCGGACCCTCCTCGCCGCGGCCCTCGTCGCCGCGACCCTGGTCGCCGTCCTTGGTGACCTGCTGAGTGGTGTTCCACTTCAGTCCGCTCACCCCGACCGCCCCGGCGCTGCCGGCGACGCCCACCGCGGCGAGACTGACCACACCTGTCAACCCGGCGACGCCACTGGCGAGCCAGAGCTTGCGACGGCTCCTGCTCCCCGTCGCCCGCGCGGAGGCTTCGTTGTTCGTTAGGTAGTTGGACATCGGAGCTCTCTGCCCTCTCCTCGTACCAGACAGGGTCGCCGCGCCTGAGCGGACGTCCCCTGCTACAAATCGGTTGTAGCTCCCGAAACCCACGGTATGAGAAGGTTCCTCGCTATGAGGTCAAACCCGAGGAAAGCCCGCCTTATTTACACGTTCCGGCGGTCGGTGACCCTGGGGACGAGCAGGCCCTCCGTGGTGTGATCCGCGCGGGAGCGCCGGTGCGGTGTGGGCAGCAACGACGACGGCCCCGCCGCCGGAGGCGTCCGCCGAGGGGCGGGACGCGTCCGCCGGCGGGGCCGTCGCGGTGGGTGCGGGGGTCAGCCGGGCAGGCGGGGACCCGCCTCACGCTGCTCGGCCAGCCAGGTCTCCACCTCGTCCGAGCGGCGGGGCAGACCCGCCGACAGGTTCACCGAGCCGGTCGCCGTGACCAGGATGTCGTCCTCGATCCGGACGCCGATGCCGCGCAGCTCCTCGGGGACCAGCTCGTCCTCCGGCTGGAAGTACAGCCCCGGCTCGACGGTGAGCACGTAGCCCTCACCCAGCGCTCCGTCGCGGTACTTCTCCTTGCGGGCGTTCGAGCAGTCGTGCACGTCGATGCCGAGCATGTGGCTGGTGCCGTGCAGGGTCCACCGCCGGTAGACCGTGGAGGCCGGGTCCATCGCCTCGTCGACGCTCACCGGGAGCAGACCGAGATCCTTCAACGCCTCGGCGAGCACCCGCATCGAGGTCAGGTGCACGTCACGGAAGCCGACCCCCGGGCGGATCGCGTCGATGCCGGCCTGCTGTGCCGCGTACACCGCGTCGTAGACCTGGCGTTGCAGCGGGGTGAACCGGCCGTTCACCGGCAGCACCCGGGTCACGTCGGCGGTGTAGAGGTTGCGGTTCTCCACACCCATGTCCATCAGCAGCAGCTCACCCGGGCGGGTCGCGCCGTGGTTGTGCACCCAGTGCAGGATCGTCGCGTGCTCGCCCGCGCCGACGATCGAGCCGTAGCCGACGTCGTTGCCGTCGTGCCGGGCCCGCAGCGCGAAGATCCCCTCCAGCAGCCGCTCGGAGACACCCCGGTCGGCCGGCAGCGCGCGGGCCACGTCCTCGAAGCCGCGTACGGTGGCGTCGACCGCCTCCTGGAGCTGGGCGACCTCCCACTCGTCCTTGACCAGCTTCAGCTCGGCGATCGCGACCGCCAGCTCCCGGTCCCGGCCCGGCTGCCCCTCCTCGCGGGGGCCGTCCCACGGGCGTACCGCCTCGTCGACCCGCCGGTCGAAGCCGCGCAGCACCCGGGTCCGACCCGGTGCCATCCGGGCCAGCGCCCCGTCCAGCGCGGACAGGTCCTCGGTGGCCAGGCCCAGCTCGGTGGACTTCTCGGCCAGGGTGTGCCGGCGGCCCACCCACAGCTCGCCGTGCCGGCTGCGGAAGAACTCGTCGGTCTCCCGCGAGGACCGGGGACGCATGAACAGCGTCGCGTCGTGCCCCGAGCCGTTGGGTCGCAGCACCAGGACGCTGTCCGGTTCGTGGTCGCCGGTCAGGTAGGCGAAGTCGCTGCCCGGCCGGAACGGGTGGTCGGTGTCGTTGGCGCGTACCTTCTCGGTGCCGGTGGGGATGACCAGCGTCTCGCCCGGGAAGGCCGCGGACAGGGCTTCCCGCCGCTTGGCGTGGTGGGGAACCTCCGGCCGGGGACCGACCGGCAGGCTGGTGTCCCGCCAGCCCTGCCGCATGAAGGACAGGAACGCCTCCGGAAAGTCCGGATCGTGCGATTCGGTGCCGTCCGCCGGCTTGCCGTCCGTCCGTTCCTCGGCCATGTCGGCTCCCTTCGCCTCGTCGCTCGTCCAGACGGTACTCCGGCTCCGCCCGGACGGGGTGCCTGCGGTCCCGCACCCGACGCCCCGCCCGCACCCGACGCCGTCCGGGTGGCCCGACCCCGTCCGGGGCCCGGGGTCGGGGCCCGGCGGATCGTGCCGTGGGGAGGGGGACAGAGCCTGCGGTGCCGCGCGGACGGATTGCGCCGCGTGGAAAGATGTCGGCCATGTGCGGACTCCTGGCCTTCTTCAGCGCGAACGGCAACGCCGCCGCCCACCGCGACAACATCGCGGGGGCGTTGGAATGCCTGCACCACCGCGGACCGGACGAGACAGGGGTCGAGGTGGTCGGCGACGCCACCGGCCACTACGCGGACGGGGTGTTCGCCCACAAGCGGCTGGCCATCATCGACGTGGCGTCCAGCCACGAGCCGCTGCCCTATGCCAACGGTCGCTACCTGCTGACCTTCAACGGCGAGATCTACAACTACATCGAGCTGCGTGAGGAGCTGGCCCGCAGCTTCGGCGCCCAGTTCGCCACCGCCGGGGACGGCGAGGTGATCGTCGCCGGCTACCACTACTGGGGCGAGCAGGTGCTCACCCGGCTGCGCGGCATGTTCGCGTTCGTCATCTGGGACCGGCAGGAGCGCCGGGCGTTCGGCGCGCGGGACTACTTCGGCATCAAGCCGCTGCACTACCTGGAGACCGCCGACGGGCTCTACCTCGCCTCCGAGAAGAAGGCGCTGCTGCCCTTCGCGCACTCCTACTACCAGGGTGACGCCGGCATCGACACCGCCAACCTCAGCCACTACCTCACCCTCCAGTACGTCCCCGAGCCCGGCACCCTGCACCAGGGGATCAGCCGGATCGGCTCCGGGGAGTACCTGACCTGGTCGCCGGGGGGCCGGCTGGACGTGCGGCGCTGGTACCGGCCGGTGTTCCGGCCCGCCCCGGTCGCCGACGAGCAGCGGCTCTACCACGAGATCCGGGAGACGCTGCGGGAGAGCGTCCGGATGCACATGCGCTCCGACGTGCCGGTCGGCTCGTTCCTGTCCAGCGGCATCGACTCCACCGCCGTGGTGGCCCTGGCCCGCGAGTTCAACCCCAACATCCTCACCTTCACCGTCGGCTACGACGTGCCCGGCTACTCCGAGATCGACGTGGCCCAGGACTCGGCCCGGCACCTCGACGTGACCACCATCGCCACCAAGATCGGCCCGCAGGACATGATCGAGGCGCTGCCGAAGATCGTCTGGCACCTGGACGACCCGGTGGCCGACCCGGCGCTGGTCCCGCTCTACTTCGTGGCCAAGAAGGCCGCCGAGCACGTCACGGTGGTGCTCTCCGGCGAGGGCGCCGACGAGTTCTTCGGCGGCTACACCATCTACCGCGAGCCGCTCTCCCTCGGCACCGTCAACGGCCTGCCCGGCGGGGTGCAGAAGGGCCTGCGGGCGGTCTCCAAGGCGATCCCGCAGGGGGTCAAGGGCAAGAGCTTCCTGGAGCGCGGCACCACCCCGATCGAGCAGCGCTACTACGGCAACGCCCGGATGTTCACCGAGGAGGAGAAGCGGCACCTGCTGCGCCGCTACGACCCGTCGGTGCGCTACACCGACGTCACCGCCCCGATCTACGCCGAGTGCACCGAACTCGACGACGTCACCAAGATGCAGTACGTCGACCTGTACACCTGGCTGCGCGGCGACATCCTGGTCAAGGCGGACCGGATCTCCATGTCGCACTCCCTGGAGGTCCGGGTGCCGTTCCTGGACCGGATGGTCTTCGACGTGGCGTCGACCATCCCGGTCGACCTGAAGCTGCCGCCCCGCTCCGACGCCACCAAGTACGCCATGCGCCAGGCGTTGCAGGGCGTCGTGCCGCCGGCCAT
Source organism: Micromonospora sp. (assembly GCF_048594385.1). NCBI lineage: Bacteria > Bacillati > Actinomycetota > Actinomycetes > Micromonosporales > Micromonosporaceae > Micromonospora > Micromonospora sp. The sequence goes on from NZ_JBMDWU010000608.1 coordinate 11,831, forward strand.
CGTCAACCGCAGGAAGCTGGGCTTTCCCACCCCGACCCGGGTCTGGCTGCGCGGCGAGATGTACGAGTGGGCCCGGCACGTGCTGTCCACCTCCGCCGCCGGCGACCTGATCGACCTGTCGTACGCGATGCGGCTGCTGGAGGAGCACAAGCGCGAGGAGGCGGACAACTCCCGCAAGGTGTGGACGGTGCTGATCTTCTGCATCTGGCACGCCATCTTCGTGGCCAAGACCCTCGACCCGGGTATCCAGCGCAACCAGTCGGCGCTGCTCACCAAGCCGGTGGTCGGCAGCATGGTCCGCTGACCCCGCCCCCGGTCCCGTCGGCACCGCCGCGACGGACACCGGGGCCCGGACGGACCGGAGGCCCCCACCCGATCGGGTGGGGGCCTCCGGTGTGCGCGTTCAGCGTCGGGTCACCGGCCGGAGCAGGAGACCGTCGGCAGCCCGTTGGTGCCGGAGCTGCTCGCCGTGAAGCCGAACGTGGTCGTCTTCTCCGGCGCGATCGAGCCGTTGTACGCGGCGTTGGTGACGGTCACCGTCGACCCGCTGGTGCTCAGCGAGCCGTTCCAGACCTGCGAGATCACCTGCCCGTTGGGCCAGGTCCAGCTCGCCGCCCAGCCCCCGTAGGTACGGGTGCTGTGGTTCATGATGGTGACCTCACCCTGGAACCCACCGGACCAGGCGCTGACCACCTTGTAGACCGCCATGCAGTCGCTGTTGCCCGGCGGCGGCGTGGTGGTCGGCGGCGGGGTCGTGGTCGGCGGCGGCGGGGTGGTGGTCGGCGGCGGGGTGGTCGGCGGGGGCGTGGTCGGCGGCGGGGTGGTGGTCGGCGGCGGCGTGGTCGGGTTGTTGCCGCTGCCGACCCCGGTCACCTGGCCGTTGCCACCGTCGAAGGTGACGTCCGAGCAGCCGAAGAAGTTCTCCTGGCTGTCCGAGCGGACCCAGCGGGAGTAGATGATGTGCCGGCCGGACTTGCCCGACGGCAGGTTCCCGCTGAAGTAGTAGTGCCCCTCGTTGGTGCCCGACGCGCCCCGCTGGGGCGGGTTGGTCACCGTGAGGAAGGGCTCCTCCAGGTCACTCCAGGCCAGCGGCCGGGTCGGGCTCCAGCTGTCCTTCGTCACGTAGAAGTAGAAGGTGCCCGGGTGGTGGGCCCAGTTGCTGTACTTGAAGTCCAGCCGTGCGCCGGACGTCAGGTGGGTCAGCGGCCAGTCGGTGCGGGCCAGGTCGTACCCGGCGAAACCGGTGTTGCCGCCGCTGCACAGCTTGCCGTCGGGGATGAACCCGACGGTGCGGCCACCGGCGTCCGAGCGGAGCACGCTGAACCAGTTGTAGAGGGAGTTGGTGCCGCTCTGGGCGACGGCGGCGGAGCAGGCCGGGTTGTTCGGCCTGATCTCACCGGTCGGGCTCAGGCCGTCCTGCCAGCACAGGTAGGTCCGGCTGCCCGGCACGATCGGCGTGCCGTGGGCGGCAGCCGGTTCGGCCTGCACCGTCAGGGCCACGGCCCCGAAGGCGAGGGTGGCGGCCGCGGTGAACAACGCGGCCGTACGGGAACGGAGCACGAGCTTCTCCTGATCCGCGGGGTGGCGCGAGCGCCCGCCCCGCACAAGGGTGGGGGATGCGTCGGTCGCGGCTCTGGCCGGCGGCCCGACAGGGGCCGACGGACGCGCGCCGTCGGCGGTCCGTGCCCACGGACCGGTGCCTCTCGCGTCAGACCCCAGCTGATCGCCGAGCGGGTGCGGCAGCCCTCCGCGCCGGCCCGGCACCTCAATACCATCACGCCCGGATGAACCACGCAATAGCCGTTGCTCGATGGGTGGGATCTGGTTGCCCGGCCGGCCCCGATCGGCATGGACCGTTGTGCCAGCCTGGTAGCCGGACGACGACGCGCTGGGAGGCGACGTGGGGTACGCGGTGGTGCTCGGTGAGGCGCTGATCGACCTGTTGGACGCCGAGTCCGACGGGCAGCCGGTGTTCCGGCAGGCGATCGGGGGCGGCCCGCTCAACGTCGCCGTCGGGGTGGCCCGGCTCGGCGGCACCGCCGAGTTCGTCGGCTCCCTCGGCGACGACGTGCTCGCCGGCCGCATCCGCGGCTTCCTGGCCGACGCCGGGGTCGGGCTGACCGGCGCGGTCACCGTGCCCGCACCCACCACGCTGGCGGTCACCACCCACACCGGGGCGGAACCGGACTTCCGGTTCTACGGCGAACCACCGTCGTACGGCCTGCTCACCGCCGACGACCTGGACGTGGCGCTGGTCGAGGGCGCGGACGTGCTCTACTGCGGCTCGATCGTGCTGCTGCGCCCCCCGACGCTCGCCGCCGCCCGGCGGGCCTGGTCGCTCGCGCCCGGCCTGCGGGTCTTCGACCCCAACGTCCGACCCCGGCTGCTGTCCGGCCCGGCGGAACTGGCCGGCCTGCGCCAGGTGGTGGTGGAGTTCGCCGCCTCGGCGCACCTGGTGAAGCTCAGCGGCGCCGACGCCGCCCTGCTCTGGCCCGACGAGCCGGTCGAGGGGGTCGCCGCGTACCTGCGGGAGCTGGGCGCGGGCACGGTGGTGGTGACCCTCGGCGCGGACGGTGCCCTGGTCGCCGCCGGTCCCGAACCGGTCCGGGTGCCCGCTCCGAAGGTACGCGCGGTGGACGCCACCGGCGCGGGCGACTCGGTGATGGCCGCGCTCGTCGCCGAACTGCTCGCCGACGGGGAACCGACCGCGCCGGCCGACTGGCACCGGCGGGTGGCGTTCGCGCTGCGGGTCGCCGGCCTGGTCTGCGAGTCACCCGGCGGCGCGGTCGCCATGCCCACCCGGGACGCGGTCCGCCGCCGCTTCGCCGAGTGAGCGCGGCCCACCCGGTCACCGCGGCGACCGGGTCGACGGTCGTGCGCGGCGCGGTGACAGCCTGCCCGGACCGGCCGCTACGGGCGGCGGATCAGGGCGTGCCGTCGAGTTCCCGGTAACCCCGGCGGGCGGCGACGAGACCGGGACGCGCGCCGAACGGGGACTCGGCGGCCACCCGCTCCGGCGGGGCCCCGCCCGTGTGCGCGGCCCGGATCAGCCAGGCCAGCTCGACCAGCCGGGCGTGCTGGGCCCGGACGAACTCCACGTCCACCGGCGTGCCGTGGCCCGGCACCACCACCGTGTCGGGGGTGGTCATCCGCAGCAGGTCGGCCACCGCGTCCGGCCACTGCAACGGGTACGACTCCTCGAAGGCCGGCGGCCCGGACTGCTCCACCAGATCCCCGGCGACCAGCACGTCGGCGTCCGGCACGTGCACCACCAGATCCGCGTCGGTGTGCCCGTGCCCCGGGTGCCGCAGCACCACCCGCCGGCCCCCGACATCCAGCACCGTCTCGGTGTGCACGGTGTGCGTCGGGGCCAGCAGGGTCGTCCCGGCCAGTTCGGCGGCGAGCGTGGGATGTTCCGCCCGCATCTCCTCGTACGCCGCCCGGCGTAGCTGCTCCGGCCGGTCGCGCAGGGCGGCGGCGGCCACCTCGTGGGCGTACACCGGGCGGGGCGGGTCGGCGGCGAGCGTCGCGTTGCCGAAGCAGTGGTCGAAGTGGTGGTGGGTGTTGACGAGCGTCCACGGGTACGGGGTGACCGCCAGCGCGGCGTCCGCCAGCGCGGCGGCCTGCCCGGCGGTGGACAGGGTGTCCACCAGCAGCGCCGCGCCGTCACCGACCACCAGCGTGACGTTGACGTCGAGCAGCGGCTCGCGCAGCACGTGGACCCCGTCGGCGACCGCCGTGAACCGGAACGTCACGACGCCCGCACCGCCCGTGCCATGAAACGCTGCCGGTCGACGAGCGCCCGTTCCACCCGGCCCGATGCCACGGTGGTGTCACCGTCGGTCACCGTCACCGCGAACAGCAACCGCCGGCCGTCGGCCTCGACCAGCCGGGCGTGCGCCACCACCGTCCGCCCGACGGGGGTGGCGGCCAGGTGCGCGAGCTCCACCCGGACCCCGACCGTGGTGCTCCCGGCGGGCATCCCGGCGGCCGTCGCGGCCACCGTGGCCGCCTCGGCGAGGGCGAGCACCCGGGGGGTGGCCAGCACCGGCACGTCACCGGAGCCGACGGCTGCGGCGGTGTCGGCCCCGGTTACGGTCAGTTCGACCCGGGCGGTCAACCCCGGTGGGAACGGGGCGTCCGGTTGTTCCTGCATCCGCTCAGCCTAGTGGGGGGGCACCGGGACCGACCGGACGACGGGCCGGCCGGGACACCCACCCGTCGACGCACCGGTGGTCGGCGGTGGTCGATGCGTCGCCCACCGTTAACCTTGACGGCGATGGCCGTTGTGACTGAGCCCCCGCCCCCCGTCCCGACCGACACCCCCGACCCGTCCGTCGGCGGGCGACGGCGGGTGACAGCGATGTCCGTCTGGGCCGTCGCCTTCGTCGTGACCTGGCTGGCCATCGGCCTGCCGACCGACCCGGCGTACGCCTTCCTGTGGATCTGGGCGGGCACCGTCGCCTGGAACTGGGGCCGGCCGTGGCGCAGTCACCTGCGCTTCGCCCGGGACTGGATCCCGGTGGTGCTGCTGCTGGCCGTCTACAACCTGTCCCGGGGCTTCGCCGACAACGGCCGGACCCCGCACGCCTACGAGCTGATCGTCGCCGACCGGGTGATGTTCGGCTGGGCCACCGGGGGCGAGGTGCCGACGGTCTGGCTCCAGCAGCACCTCTACCGGCCCGACGTGCGCTGGTGGGACGTGCTGGTGAGCTGGGTCTACTTCTCCCACTTCGTGGTGACGCTGGCCGCCGCCGCCGTGCTCTGGCTGCGCAGCCGCGAGCGCTGGGCGGCGTACATGCGGCGCTGGGGTTTCCTGTGCGCGGCGGGCCTGGTCACCTACTTCGACTACCCGGCCGCGCCGCCGTGGTGGGCGGCGCAGAACGGTCTGCTGAGCGAGGTCGCCCGGATCTCCACCCGGGGGTGGAAGGAGTTCGGCATGCACGGCGCGGGCAACCTGCTCAACGCCGGGCAGATCGCCTCCAACCCGGTCGCCGCGATGCCGTCGCTGCACACCGCCTGGGCGCTGTTCGTGGTGCTGTTCTTCCTGCGTTCGACCCGTCGCCGGTGGTGGCCGCTGCTGCTCGCCTATCCGCTGGCGATGACCTTCACGTTGGTCTACAGCGGCGAGCACTACGTCATCGACGTCCTGGTCGGCTGGGCGTACGTGGGGATGACGTTCCTGGTC
>NZ_JBMDWU010000609.1:0-9157 GCF_048594385.1 Micromonospora sp.
GCGCGGGGTCCCCACCGGGCCGCCGCGGGCCGGCCCCCGTCGTCACGCCGGGGGCCGGCCCGTTTGCCGGTCGGCTCAGCGGTGGCGCAGGGTGGCCACGATCAGGTTGGGGTCGGTCGCGGTGACGTAGGCGGCGCTGGCCACCAGGACCGTGTGCCCGCGTACGGCCACCGAGGTGGGGTTCTGCAGCCCGTCGGCACCGGTCAGCAGGGTCCTGGTCCGCCCGTCGTGGTCGATGCCGACCACCGTGTTCGGCCCGTTGAGGGCGGCGACGACCCGGCCGTCGGCGGTGAAGGCGAAGTCGTCGATGCCGACCAGCCCGGTCGCCCTGACCTCGACGGCTCCCGGAGCGCCCTGCCGCAGCGGAATCCGCAGCAGGGTGCCCTGGTCCAGGTTGGTCACCCAGACCGCGCCGCCGCGCACCTTGACGCCGTTGACGCCGAGGAAGCCCGTCGCGGCGAGGGCGGACGCCGACGACCAGACCCGGACCGGACCGCCGGCCAGCGGCACCGTGGAGATGGTGCCGAGCACCGAGTCGGTCAGGTAGAACGTCCGGCCCGTCGGGTCGAGCGCCAGCCCGTTGGGCAGCCCGGTGGCGGGCAGCGCGGCGATCCGTCGGGGCGGCTGACCGGGCGTCAGACGGTAGAGGCCGGTGCTGGCGGCGTCGCCGCTGGCGTACAGGAAGTACAGGGTGCCGTCGCCGGTCCGGACGATCCCGGTGGTCAGGGCGAAGCCGAGCACCGGGGTGTGCACGCCGCCGTCGGCGGGGGCGGGCAGGGTGGCCAGCACCCGGGTCCGGCCCGCCGGGTCGACGGCGACGACCTGCCGGGCCGCCGCGAAGGTGAGGTAGGCGGTGCCGTCCGGGGCCCACGTGATGTTCTCCGGCAGCTGACCCGTCGCCGGGTCGAAGTGGACCGCGATCCGGGCCGGCAGGGCCGACGGGGCGACGGGGGCGGCCGGGACGCCCGCCGTCGGGCCGGCCACCGCCTGCGTCGCCGGTGCGGCCAGGACGCCGACTGCCGCGACGGCCACCGCGAGGGTACGGATTCTTCTGCGCATGGTTCGTCCTTCGTGGGTGTGCGGACCCGGAAGTGGGTCCGGTTTCGGGCACGGACGACCGGACGCCCCGTGCGGAGCGCCGTCGTCGCGTGGTGTCGGGCAGCGCCGACCCCCGCCGGACGACACGGTCCGGTGGCGGGCCCGGCGCGGCCGGGTGGGACGGCGGCACCCTGTCGGCGCCGCCGGGATCGGAAGTGGCGGGTCAGCCGGGCAGCGGTTGCCGGGCGGCGGCGCGGCCGGTGACCGCGGCGTGCACCAGCAGGGTCATCGCCGCCTGCGACGGGGAACCCGGTGCGGTGGTGGCGACGACGACCGTCTGGTCGTCCTCGGTGCGCAGGCTCTGCTGGGTGACGGTCAGCGTGCCGACCAGCGGGTGCCGCATCGCGTACGCGGCGGTGCCGCCGGCCTTGACCCGGTGGTCGGCCCACCGGGCGGCGAACTCGGGGCTGCCCACCGCGAGTTCGCCCACCAGCGCGGCCAGCAGCGGGTCCGTCGGGTGCTGCCCGGAGGTCATCCGCAGGGTCGCCACCACGGCCCGTGCCTTGGCCGGCCAGTCGACGTACAGGTCGCGGGTGTGCGCGTCGAGGAAGACCAGCCGTGCCATGTTGGGCCGCCGGTCCGGCCGGTGCACCGCGTCGGGCTCCAGGTGACCGGCGAACAGGGCGTGGCCGGCGGTGTTCCAGGCCAGCACGTCGAGCCGCCGGCCGAGCACCAGCGCGGGCACGTCCCCGAGGGCGGCGACGAGCTGGTGTACGGCCGGGTCGACCCGTTCCGGCGGGGGCCGGCGGACGGCCGGGCGGCGGGGGCCGGCGGCCAGCCCGGACAGGTGGCGGCGTTCCGCGGCGTCGAGCCGCAGCGCCCGGCTGAGCGCGTCCAGCACCTCGGGTGAGGCGTTCGTGGCCTGACCCTGCTCCAGCCGGGCATAGTACGAGGCGCTCACCCCGGCCAGCTGGGCCAGTTCCTCCCGGCGCCGCCCCGGCACCCGCCGCCGGCCGCCGTAGGTGGCCACCCCGGCCTCCTGGGGGCTGAGCCGGGAGCGTCGCGAGCGGAGGAACTCGCCGAGTTGTCGGTGCGCCTGCATGACTCCCAGTATCGGCGGCGGTCGACAGGCCAACCACACCCTGCGGGGGACAGGCACAGCGGGAATGCGTCACCTGACGGTCACCGTACGTCGATAACTGCGGATCGGCTCATCCGTTCGGCGGCCGTCTGCGTACCTCCGTCCGGCGGGCGTACCCCGCGTCGGCCGGGAGGAGCATGGCGGATGGACCGCAGACGGATGACAGCGATCGGCGTCGTGCTGGCGGCAGCGGGACTGACGGCGGCGGTGACCCTGCCGTCGTTCGCCGGTGACCAGGGCGCGCCCCGCGCCGGGGGGACCGACGCCCGCGCGGCCGGTGGGCCGGCTCCCGAGGTGGTGGACGCGCTCAGCCGCGACCTGCGGATCAGCCGGGACCAGGCGGTCCGGCGGTTGACCGCCGAGCAGCAGGCGACCGCCCGGTTGACCGGGTTGCGGGCCGCGCTCGGCAACGACTACGGCGGGGCCTGGCTCAGCGGCGACGGGTCCACCCACAACGTGGCGGTCGCCGACCCCGCGAAGGCCGACCGGGTCCGGGCCGCCGGTGCGGTGCCCAAGCCGGTCGACCGGGCCGTCGGCGAGCTGGACGCGGCGAAGACCCGGCTCGACGCGGTCGGCGGGCAGGCGTCCCCGGCCATCACCGGCTGGTACGTCGACGTCGCCACCAACTCGGTGGTGGTGCTCGCCCAGCCGGGCGCCGAGGCGCGGGCCCGCCGGTGGGCGGCGGGCAGCGGGGCCCCGGCGGACGCGGTCCGGGTCACCACCTCCCGGGAGCAGCCGCGCCCGCTGTTCGACCTGGTCGGCGGCGACCCGTTCTTCATCAACGACGTCGGGCGCTGCTCGATCGGCTTCGCGGTGGTCGGCGGGTTCGTCACCGCCGGGCACTGCGGCCGGGTCGGGGACCGCACCACCGGGTTCAACCAGGCCCGGCAGGGGGTGTTCGCGGCGTCGTCGTTCCCGCGTGACGACTGGGCGTTCGTGCGGACCAACGGCCAGTGGACCCCGCAGGGGGTGGTCAGCGACTTCAACGGCGGCACGGTGCCGGTCAACGGCTCCGTCGAGGTGCCGCCCGGCGCGTCGATCTGCCGTTCCGGCTCCACCACCGGCGCCCGGTGCGGCGTCGTGCAGGCCCGCAACGCCACCGTCAACTATCCGGAGGGGACGGTGACCGGCCTGACCCGGACCGACGTCTGCGCCGAACCGGGCGACTCCGGTGGCTCGTGGATCGCCGGCGACCAGGCGCAGGGCGTCACCTCCGGCGGCTCCGGTGACTGCACCGTCGGCGGTGTCACCTTCTTCCAGCCGGTCAACGAGATCCTCCAGCGCAACAACCTGACCCTGGTCACCGCGAACGGCGGCCAGCAGGCGACGCGACGCGGCCGGTAACCACCCCGGGCCCCGGTACCGCGGCCCCCGACCTCCACCGCCCGGAGGTCGGGGGCCGCTCGCGCGTCCGCGCCCGTCGGCCGGTGGCGGTCAGGGCAGGGCGGCGACCGCGGCGGCGTACGCGACGCCGGTGCTCACCGCCGCGTCGACCAGGATGCCGAGCTGCGTCGGGGCCACCCCGTGCGCCAGGTCGGTGGTGACGTCGCCGGCCAGCACCAGCTCACCGCCGGGCAGTTCGTGGACGTACGCCTTCGGCAGCAGCCGGTCGTGGTTCCACGCGTTGCAGAACTCGTACGCCTCGGCGAGCCGTCCCGCCGCCAGCCGCCGGGCCGCCACCACCCGGGCGTGCAGGATCTCCCCGTCCCGGCCCAGCAGGCGGAACTGCACGACCGCCTCGTCCCAGCGGCCGACCACCACGCCTGCGGCGTCGACGGCGTACACGTCGCCCCGGGTGTCCAGCACGGCGGTGAGCTGCGAAAGACTCAGCGGGGCCGGCTCCTCGGCCGAGGGCAGGAACGGTTCGTCGGCCGGGTCGTCGACGCTCTCCGGCGCCGGCAGGGGCACCGGGTCGCCGGTCGGCCGTTCGGCCAGCCAGGCGGCAATCCGCCCGGCGTGGTGCCCGGTGCCGTTGCGCGCGTCGAAGCTGCCCGCCAGCCGGGTCGCCTCGGCCAGCAGGTCGGTGCCGAGGGTCGCCACGTCCAGGTCGGCGGCGGGCCGGTCGGCGTGGCCGGGACGGCGGACCCGGCGGGCGGCCCGGCCGGACTCGGCGGCGAGCGCGCAGACCAGCGCCCCGGCGGCGGCGAACTCCATCGCCGACAGGTCGTCGTGGGGGTGGTCCAACCGGGGCAACTGCTCGGCGAGGAGGTCCAGCGCCCGGTCCGGGTGCCCGGCCAGCGCGCAGAACCGCAACTGCGCGGCCAGGTACGGCAACGCGGCCCGTTCCCGCCGGTGCCGCCGGTACGCCCGCAGGTGCGCCGTCGCGGCCCGACCGGCCGCCCCGGTGCGCAGCCACGGCAGCAGCCCCACCGCGAGGGCCCGTTCCGGCTGGTCGGTGCAGTCGACCCCGGCGTCGAGCGCGGGGCGCAGCGCCGCCAACGCGGCCCGGTCGTCGCCCCAGCCGGCGAGCAGTTCGGCGCGGCGTACCGCAAGGCAGGCGGGGCAGCCGCCCTCCGGGTCCGGCGCGGCGGCCGTCCACCTGTCGTACCACCGGCGGGCGGTGGGCTCGTCGCCGGCGTGGTCGGCGAGCCGGCAGCGTAACTGGGCGACCACGCCGGCCTCCGCGCCGACCCGTCGGGCCAGCGCGTCGAGCAGGGCGTTGGCCTGGTCCAGCCCGATCCGGGGGGTGCCGATCGCGGCCTCCACCGCTTGGCGCAGGTGCCGCCGCAGCAGTTCCGCGTCGCCGGGGCGGGCGTCGAGCAGGTCGGGGGACCGGTCCACGGTGGCCAGCAGACGGCGTACCGGCTCGATGATCCGCCACCGGCCCCCGTGCCGCAGGTACGCCGCCACCAGCGCGAACCGGGCGTCCAGGGCGGAGTGCGGGTCGCCGAGCGCGTCGGCACGGGCGGCGATCCGGTCGAGTTCGGCCAGCCGGGCCTCCCCGTCGGGCAGGTCCCCGGCGTCGGCGAACGCGGCGGAAAGGACCGGGTCGCGCGGCGCGGCCGGCCCGTCCGCCCCGGGAGCGAACCCGCCGGTCATCCGGGCGTCCGGCCGGGCAGTTGGCCGACGGCGGCGGCGAGCCGGCAGCCTTCGGTGATGCCGCGGTCGAGTAGCCGGTCGAGCTGGTGCGGGGTGACCCCGCGTTCCAGGTCGGTGATCACCTCGCCGCAGACCTGGGCCCGACCGTCGTCGTCGACGTGCACGAACGCCTTCGGCCAGAACCGCTCGTGGTTCCACGAGTTGCAGAAGGCGTAGAGCGCCGGCACGTGCTCGATGCCGAAGGTCGCCGCCGCCAGGGTGCGGACCTGGAGCAGCTCGCCGTGGCCGCCCTGACGCAGGAACCAGATCAGGCTGTCGTCCCAGCGGCCCACGAGGTCCCCGTCCCCGTCGGCGACCACGACGTACCCCCGGGTGCCCAGCACGGCGGCGACCAGGTCGGCGGTCAGCGGGCGCAGGGCCTGCGGGTCACCCGCGAGGGGGTCGGGACGGTCCGCGAAAGCAGGCGACGCCATCGGGCATCCCTTCTGAGGCGAATAACACGTCTGCGGGCGTGGTCCGTGCTGCGACGCGCGGACACGACCCGGAAAAGCGGCGATCTGCCGGGTCACGCCGTTACGGTGACTCTATGGCGGGCCGTACCTCTCAGGCGAGCCGGCGACGCGGCGCGTCGCCGCGCGGCACCACGAACAGTCGTGCCCGTCAGCCGGCGAAGAAGACCACCCGGGCGACGGCCCGGCGGCGACCGGCCCCCCGACCCGCTCCGGCGGCGTACGTGGGCCGGGCGGTCGGGGCACTGTGGATGGGTCTGGCGCACGGGGTCGGCTGGGGCTTCCGGGCCGCCGGCCGGCAGGCCGCCTCGGCCCGGGAGCTGGACCCGGAGCACCGCCGCGACGGCGCCGGCCTGCTGCTGTTCGGGCTGGCCATCCTCAGCGCGGTGGCGATCTGGTTCTCCGGCGCCGGCCCGTTCGGCGCGCGGCTGGCCGACACCGTGCGCCTGTTCCTGGGCGCGATCGCGGTGGTGGTGCCGGTGCTGCTGATGATCGGCGCGTGGCGGTTGATGCGGACCCCGGTGGCCCCGGAACACCGGGGGAGGGGCCTGGTCGGCTGGGGGTCCATGCTGGTGGCCACGGCGGCGATGCTGCACATCGGACAGAATCCGGTGGACCCGGTGCAACGCGACTACGCCGGTGGTCTCGTCGGTGCCGGGATCGGCGACCTGCTGGAGCGGGCGGTGACCGCCTGGGTGGCGATGCCGCTGCTGATCCTGCTGCTCGTCTTCGGGCTGCTGGTGGTGACCGCCACCCCGATCAACAAGATCCCGGAGCGGCTCGGTCTGCTCGCCGGCACGCTGGTCGCCCCGCCCGAGGCCCCGGAGCAGGAGGACGCGGAGCCGGCGGAGGTCGTCGCGAAGCCGGCCCGCAAACGGCCGGCCCGCAAGGCCGCGCCCCCGCCGCCCGACCCGGACGACTTCGACGACGTCGGCCCGGAGGTCGACCTCCAGGAGACGATCGTGCTGCCCCGCCGGCCGGCGAGCCGGGTGCCGGCCAGCCGTAAGCCGGCGGAGCCGCCGGAGCACTCCGCCCCGCCCACCCGCGCCGAGCAGCTCGCGCTGACCGGGCTGGCCGGCGACTACGTGCTGCCGCCGGCCAACATGCTCACCGGCGGCGCGGCCCCGAAGACCCGCAGCAAGGCCAACGACGAGGTGATCGCCGCCCTGACCGGCGTCTTCGACCAGTTCGGGGTGGACGCCGAGGTCACCGGCTTCACCCGGGGCCCCACCGTCACCCGTTACGAGGTCGAGCTGGGGCACGGGGTCAAGGTCGAGCGGATCACCCAGCTCTCCCGCAACATCGCGTACGCGGTGAAGTCGCCCGACGTGCGCATCCTCAGCCCCATCCCGGGCAAGAGCGCGGTCGGGGTGGAGATCCCCAACACCGACCCGGAGAACGTCGCCCTCGGCGACGTGCTGCGGTCCCGGGCCGCGACCAGCGACCACCATCCGATGGTGGTGGCCCTCGGTAAGGACATCGAGGGCGGCTTCGTGGTGGCCAACCTCGCGAAGATGCCGCACATCCTGATCGCCGGGGCCACCGGCGCGGGCAAGTCGAGCTGCCTCAACACCCTGCTGGTGTCCATCCTGACCCGGGCCACGCCGGACGAGGTGCGGCTGCTGCTGATCGACCCGAAGCGGGTCGAGATGACCGGGTACGAGGGCATCCCGCACCTGGTCACCCCGATCGTGACCAACGCCAAGAAGGCGGCCGACTCGCTGGAGTGGGTCGTCCGCGAGATGGACATGCGCTACGACGACCTCGCCGCCAACGGGGTCCGGCACATCGACGACTTCAACCGCAAGGTGCGCAACGGCGAGATCAAGGCCCCGCCGGGCAGCGAGCGGGAGATGCGGCCGTACCCGTACCTGCTGGTGATCGTGGACGAGCTGGCCGACCTGATGATGGTCGCCCCGCGCGACGTGGAGGACTCGGTCGTCCGGATCACCCAGTTGGCCCGCGCCGCCGGCATCCACCTGGTGCTGGCCACCCAGCGGCCGAGCGTCGACGTGGTGACCGGCCTGATCAAGGCGAACGTGCCGTCCCGGCTGGCGTTCGCCACCTCGTCGCTCGCCGACTCCCGGGTCATCCTCGACCAGCCGGGCGCGGAGAAGCTGCTCGGCCGGGGCGACGGGCTGTTCCTGCCGATGGGCGCGTCGAAGCCGGTCCGTATCCAGGGCGCCTGGGTGACCGAGCGCGAGATCGCCGACGTGGTGAAGTTCTGCAAGGACCAGCGTGAGCCGGAGTTCCGCTCCGACGTGCTGGCTCCGGCGCAGGACAGCAAGAAGAAGATCGACGAGGACATCGGCGACGACCTGGACCTGCTGGTGCAGGCGGTGGAGCTGGTGGTGACCTCGCAGTTCGGTTCGACCTCGATGCTCCAGCGCAAGCTGCGGGTCGGCTTCGCCAAGGCGGGCCGGTTGATGGACCTGATGGAGACCCGGGGGGTGGTCGGCCCGTCCGAGGGTTCCAAGGCCCGCGACGTGCTGGTCAAGCCGGACGAGCTGGACGAGGTGCTCGACGGCTTGCGCGGCGACGTGGACTGAGCCGGGGGCGTACCCCCCGACCGGGCCGGGACGTGCGACGGGCCCGCCGGGAATCCGGCGGGCCCGTTCGCACGGGTGCGTCTGGTCAGCTGTTCATCATGGCGCTGATCAGCACGAGGCTCAGGACGATGGCCACCACGTTCGCGGCGGCCGCGTACCAGCCCAGCGGCTTGTCGCCGAGTACCGCGCCGACGATGCCGAGCGCCAGGCCGATGATGCCGAAGATGACCGGCGCGATCAGCAGCGCGACGACGGCGAAGACGAACGCCAGGATGGTGCAGATGCGGGCGGCGTTGGTACGCGGGCGGGCGGGGGCGTGGGTGTCGGCCATGACGTCCTCCGTGGTCGGGGGCTGGTTGCTGTGGTGGTCGATCACTACCCACACCGGACGGAAACTACGCATCGGCCCCGGCGAGGGCCGGGCCACTCAGTGGAAGAGTTTGAGGCCGACCACACCGGCCACCACCAGCAGCAGGCTGAGCAGCCGGGGCAGGCTCGTCGACTCGCCGAGGGCGACCATGCCGACCACGGCGGTGCCGACCGCCCCGATGCCGACCCAGACCGCGTAGCCGGTGCCGACGGGGATGTCACGCAGCGCGTACGCCAGGCCGGCCATGCTGGCGACCAGGGTGACCGCGAAGACGGCCGAGGGCAGCGGCCGGGTGAACCCGGCGCTGCGGTCGAGGGAGACCGCCCACGCGGTCTCCAGGAGTCCGGAGAGCACCAGCACGATCCAGGCCATCGGGTATCACCTCGGGGGTGCGGGTCCCGGGCCGTCGGCCGGGGACGAGTCGATTCGGTACGGGGCGTCTTGGCCTGACCGGGTACGCCCACCACTCGTCCGGAGCGGCCACCAGCATCCGGCCACCGGTGCCGACGCT
>NZ_JBMDWU010000061.1:0-6606 GCF_048594385.1 Micromonospora sp.
CGGGCACGCCGACGCCGAGCGGGTGTCGACGCACTGAGGGCCGGCCGGGTCGGTTCAGTCCAGCCAGTCCGGCAGCGGCTCCCGGGCGGCCACCCAGTCGGCGGGCACCCCGCCGGGCGTGCCGACCCCGGTGTGGCCGCCGATGATCCCGCCGACGATCGCGGCGGTCGTGTCGACGTCCCCGCCCGCCTCGACGCAGGCGCGGATGGCGGCCGGGTAGTCGGCCAGGTGGGTGGCGGCCACCCAGAGGGTGAACGCGACCGTGTCCTGGGCGGTCACCCGGGCACCGTTGCCCAGCGTCGCGACGGCCTCGTCGAGGCCGCGACCGAGCAGGCCGATCGCCCGGCGTACCCCCCGGTGCACGACGCTGGCCGGGTCGATCGACCCGGCGACGGTGGTGAGCAGCCGGGCCGCGTCGGGGCGGGGTTCCCCGTCCAGCCGGGCCCGGGCGGCGAGGCAGGCGGCGACGGCCACCGCGACCGCGCCCGCGATCCCCTCCGGGTGGGCGTGGGTGACCTCGGCGCTGACCCGGGCCCGGGACGCGGCACGGGTGGTCGAGTCGGCGTACCAGGCGCCGAGCGGGGCGACCCGCATCGCCGCGCCGTTGCCGCAGGAGCCCTGGCCGTCGAAGGCCGACGCGGCGGCCACCGGCCACGGGGTGCCGGTGCGGATCAGCCGTAGGATGCTCACCGCGCCCGGCCCGTAGCCCCGGTACGGCTCGGCCCGGGTGGCGAAGGCCAGCGCGAGCCGGTCGGCGTCGACGTCGCCGTGGGTGGCGAGTTCGGCCAGCACCGAGCAGGCCATCTCGGTGTCGTCGGTCCACTGCCAGGGCGGTGGTGGCAGTCGCCCGGCCGCGAGGTCGTCGGGTCGGCGGCCCGGGACGAAGAACTGCGAACCGAGGGCGTCGCCGACGGACAGCCCGGCGAGGCTGTCCCGGGCCAACGCCAGCCGGGCGTCAGGAAACAGGGTGAACGGCATCGTCGTACCATTTTGCCCGGTTCGCGGATGCGTCGCAACGCGCCCGACTTGCCACGGGCAGTACGGTGCTGACGTGGCCACCGTGCTCCTGGTCGAAGACGACCACGTCGTCCGTGGCGCGATGCTGCGGTCGCTCAGTGAACGGGGGCACGCGGTGCACGCGGTCGGCACGGCGCTGGACGCGCTGCGTCGGGTCGCCGCCGAGACCCCCGATCTGGTCGTGCTCGACCTGGGCCTGCCCGACCTCGACGGCTCGGACGCGCTGCGGATGCTGCGCGGCATCACCGACGTACCGATCATCATCGCCACCGCCCGCGACGACGAGCAGTCGGTGGTCCGCCTGCTGCGCGCCGGCGCGGACGACTACAGGGTCAAACCGTTCACCGGCGCCCACCTGGACGCCCGGATCACCACCGTGCTGCGCCGGGTCGGCCGGGCCAGCCGTACCGTCGCGCCGGCCGTGCACTCCGTCGGAGGGCTGCGGGTGGACGTGGGCGAGCGCAGCGCGGTGCTCGACGGGGAGCCCCTGGCGCTCACCCGTAAGGAATTCGACCTGTTGGCGTATCTGGCGGCGCGGCCCGGCCGGGTGGTGTCCCGGCGGGAACTCTTGGAGGAGGTATGGCGCCAACCGTCGGTCGGCGAGGACCAGACCATCGACGTGCACCTGTACTGGCTGCGCCGAAAGATGGGCGAGTCCGCGGCGAAGCCGCGTTACCTGCGCACCGTGCGGGGGGTGGGGTTCCGGCTGGTGGCCCCCGACTGAGGCCGGCGCTGGCCGCGTTGACGGCCGGCATGTGCGCGCTGGTCGCGTCGGCGTTCCTCGTCCCGCTCGGCTTGACCCTGCGGGAGGAGGTGCGCGAGGAGGCGCTCGCCGACGCGGCGCGACGCGGGGCACTGGTCACCGGCGCGCTCGCCGTCAGCGCCGAGCCGGCGGCCGTCCGCCGCGCGGTCGAGGCCACCGGGGACGACCCGGCGACCCGTCCGGTGGTGCACGGCCTGGCCGGGAAGCAGCCGGCCGGCCGGGCGTCGGCCGACGACCTGGAGCGGGCGCGGGCCGGGGAGCAGTCCCGGGTGGTCGACGTCGACGGCGGGTTGGTCCGGCTCGACCCGGTGGTGCTCGACGGCCGGGTCGCCGTGGTCGAGGTCTTCGTGCCCGACGCCGTCCTCGACGAGGGGGCGGGCGGCACCTGGCTGCTGCTCACCGGGGTGGCCGTGGCGCTGGTCGGCGCGGCGGTGATCGTGGTGGACCGGGTCGCCGGGCGGGCGGTCGACTCCACCCGGGCCCTGGTCCGCGCCGCGCTCGCCGTGGGCGACGGTGACCTGGGGGTACGGGTCGAGCCGAGCGGCCCGCGCGAGCTGGCCGAGGCGGGGTACGCGTTCAACCGGATGGCCGACCGGTTGGTCGCCGCCCGCACCGACGAACGGGAGCTGGTGGCGGACCTGTCGCACCGGCTGCGTACCCCGCTGACGGTGCTGCGGCTCGACGCCGAGGGGCTGGACTCCGACGACACCAGCGTCGGCTCGTTCAGCGCGGCGGAACTGGACCGGCGGCGCACGATCCGGCGCATCCGGCAGGCGATCGTCACCCTGGAGGGCGAGATCGACGTGCTGATCAAGACGACCCGCAAGGCGGTGGCACACGAGGCCGGGCCGGCCGAGTGCGACGTCAGCGAGGTGGTCCGGGACCGGATGGTGTTCTGGGCGGCGCTGGCCGGCGACCAGAACCGCCCGCACCGGGTCAGCGGTGCCCAGTTCCGGATTCCGGTGCCGGTGCCCCGGGCCGAGCTGGCCGCCGCCCTGGACGCGGTGATCGGCAACGTCTTCCGCTACACCCCGCAGGGCACCGCGTTCGAGGTGGCCGTCTCCCGCCGGGACGGGTACGTGGCGATCCGGATCGACGACGCCGGTCCGGGCATCGCGAACCCGGACCGGGCGTTGCGGCGCGGGGCCAGCGACCAGGGTTCGACCGGGTTGGGCCTGGACATCGCGAGGCGGGTGGCGTTGCAGGCCAACGGCTCGGTCAGCCTCGACCGGGCCCACCTGGGCGGGGCCAGCGTGGTGATGCTGCTGGCCGATCCGCAGGCGACGCCCCGGCAGGTCAACCGGTTCGGGCTGGTGGGCCGGATGGCCCGGGAGGCCCGGGAGCAGAAGGGCGGGGGCCGCCGCTGGCCCCGGCAGCGTCCCACCGACGGCTGAGAAACCGGCGCTGGCTGTGCTGTGGCGCAAGGTTTCCTTAGATCCGGATTAACGACGGCGACGCGGGGCCGGTGGGCTGACAGGATCGGGGCCGAACCCATCGGTTCCACCGGCCTGTCGCCCCTGACACCCACCGGCCGGTGGATCGGTACGCGCGGCGGGGGCACGGTCCCCCACACCAGCTCCCGCCGCGTGTACACCCACTCTTCCCGGTCACCCGTGACGGTTCAGCGGGTCGCCACGAAGGCGTCGATCTCGGCGATGATCCGGGCCTGCCCGGCCGGGTCGAGGAACGACGCGGACACCGCCTCCCGGGCCAGCGCCGCGAGCCCCTCGGGGCCGGCGTCGAGCAGTCGGGCGGCGACGGCGTACTCGTCGTTGAGGGTGGTGCCGAACATCGGCGGGTCGTCGGAGTTGATGGTGACCCGCACCCCCGCGTCGACGAGTCGCCGCAGCGGGTGTTCCTCGATCCGGGTGACGGCCCGGGTCCGTACGTTGGACGTCGGGCAGACCTCCAGCGGGATGCGCCGCTCGGCCAGGTACGCCAGCAGCTCCGGGTCCTGGGCGGCGGAGATGCCGTGGCCGATCCGCTCGGCGCCCAGCTCGCGCAGGGCGTCCCAGACGGTCTGCGGGCCGGTGGTCTCCCCGGCGTGCGGCACGGAACGCAGCCCGGCCGCCCGCGCCTGGTCGAAGTACGGCTTGAACTGCGGCCGGGGCACCCCGATCTCGGGGCCGCCGAGGCCGAAGGCGACCAGACCGTCGGGGCGCTCGTCGAGGCTGATCCGCAGGGTCTCCTCGGCCGCCGGCAGGCCGGCCTCGCCGGGGATGTCGAAGCACCAGCGCAGCGCGATGCCGAAGTCGGCCTCGGCGCGGCGGCGGGCGTCCTCGATGGCCTCGCAGAACGCCGGTGCGGGAATGCCCCGGCGCACGTGCGAGTAGGGGGTGACGGTCAGCTCGGCGTAGCGGACCTGCTGGCGGGCCAGTTCCCGGGCCACCTCGTGGGTGAGCAGCCAGACGTCGTCGGGGTCGCGGATCAGGTCGACGACGCTGAGGTAGACCTCGATGAAGTGGGCGAAGTCGCGGAACGCGAAGTAGTCGGCGAGGGCGTCCGGGTCCGCCGGTACGGGGCTGCGTCCCTCGTGCCGGGCGGCCAGTTCGGCGACGATCCGGGGGGACGCGGAGCCCACGTGGTGCACGTGCAGCTCCACCTTGGGCAGTTCGGCGATGAAGGCGGACAGGTCGGTCACTGCGGCTCCTTGTGCCGGGCACCCGTACGGGCGACCACGAAGATCCGACGGAACGGGAAGTACACCTGACCCTGCCGTACCGGGTACGCGCGAGCCAACAGGTTCTCCAGCGCGGCGCGGAAACCGGCGAGGGCGGTGTCGTCCAGCACGGCCCGCACGGGGCGCAGGGCGGTGCCGTCCAGCCAGGTCAGCACGGGGTGTTCGGCGTCGGCGGGGGCGGGCAGCCGGTGCAGGTAGGTGGTCTCCCAGGCGTCGACCGCGCAGCCGGCGGCGGTCAGCGTGGCGGCGTACCCGACCGGGTCGTCGACGGGGTCCTCGCGCAGCAGCGGCCGGACGGTGTCCGCCCAGCGGGGGTCGGCGGCGACCTCGCGCAGCGCCCGGTGCGAGGGGCCGGTGAAGTTGCCGGGCACCTGGAACGCCAGCCAGCCGCCGGGCGGCAGCGCGTGCGCCCAGCGGCGCAGCAGGGCCGGGTGGTCGGGCACCCACTGCAGCACGGCGTTGGCGACCAGCACGTCCACGTCGGGGGCGGGCCGCCAGTCGGTGACGTCGCCCACGGTGAAGGTGACCGGGGTGTCGAGCGTGCGGGCCCGCCCGATCATCTCCGGGGAGGAGTCCAGGCCGCTGATCCGGGCGTCCGGCCAGCGTCGGGCGAGGGTCGCGGTCAGGGTTCCCGGACCGCAGCCGAGGTCGACCACCGCGCGTGGCCGGCCGGCGTCGACCCGGGCCAGCAGGTCGTGGAACGGGCGGGACCGTTCGTCGTCGTAGCGCAGATACGTGCCCGGATCCCACATGACCAACCCCCAAACCGTACGTACGTTTTGTTACAAGGTACGGCCGGCGCTGCGCCCCGGCAAGCAGGTCACTAGGCTCGACGGCATGGAACAGCGCAGCTTCGACCGGCTCGGCCGGCAGGTGGGTGTGGTCGGCCTCGGGGCCTGGCAGCTCGGCGCGGACTGGGGACAGGTCAGCGAGAGCGACGCCCTGGCCGTCCTCGCCGCCGCCGTGGAGTCCGGCGTCACCTTCCTCGACACCGCCGACGTCTACGGCGACGGCCGCAGCGAACAACTGATCGGGCGGTTCCTGCGGGACAACCCCGGACACGGGCTCACCGTCGCCACCAAGATGGGCCGCCGGGTCGAGCAGACGCCGCAGGCGTACACCCTGGACAACTTCCGGGCCTGGACCGACAGGTCCCGGGCCAACCTCGGCGTGGACACCCTCGACCTGGTGCAGCTGCACTGCCCGCCCACCGAGGTCTTCGCCGACGACCGGGTCTTCGACGGCCTCGACACCCTCGTCGCCGAGAAGCGGATCGCCGGGTACGGCGTCAGCGTCGAGACCTGCGACCAGGCACTCACGGCGATCGCCCGGCCGGGGGTGGCCAGCGTCCAGATCATCCTGAACGCGGTCCGGCTCAAGCCTCTCGACGAGGTGCTGCCGGCCGCCGCCGCGGCCGGCGTGGGGATCATCGCCCGGGTGCCGCTGGCCAGCGGCCTGCTCTCCGGCCGGTACGACGAGCACACCACCTTCGCCGCCGACGACCACCGCACCTACAACCGGCACGGGGAGAGCTTCGACGTCGGCGAGACCTTCTCCGGCGTCGACTTCGACCTCGGCCTGACCGTGGTGCGCCGGCTCGCCCCGCTGGTCGGCGACGGGCGCACGATGGCCCAGTTCGCCCTGCGCTGGGTCATCGACCAGCCCGGGGTGACCGTGGTCATCCCCGGCGCCCGCAACCCGGAGCAGGCCCGGGGCAACGCCGCCGCGGCCGGGTCCCCCGCGCTCACCGGCACCGAGCTGGACACCGTCCGGTCGGTCTACGACGAGCTGGTCCGGCCCCGGGTGCACGACCGGTGGTGAGCCACGCCGGCCGGGTCGTCGCGTCGGTGCCGTCCGGCCGGCATCCTGGTGACCGGGCCGGGTCGACCGGCCCACGGAGGGGGGACCGGTGAGGGGATGGCTCACGCTCACCCTGGGCCTGCTGGCCGTGGTGGTCGGCGCCGTCTGGACGGTCCAGGGCCTCGGATACGTCGACGGCAGCCTGATGAGCGACGAGCGGCTGTGGGCCGTCGTCGGGCCGCTGCTGGCGCTGGCCGGCCTGGTGCTGCTCTGGCGCGGCCTGCGGGCCCGGCGGCTGCCCTGACCGGGGGGGGGGGGGGGGGGGGGGGGGCGCCCCCGGCGCGGG
>NZ_JBMDWU010000610.1:0-50094 GCF_048594385.1 Micromonospora sp.
CCGCCGCCGAGGCTGGCCGGCTGGACGAGGTCGCGGCGCAGGCCCGCGCCGGCCTGGTCGCCCTGCGACGGCTGCTGCACGGGCTGCCCCAGGACCGGCCCGACCCGCCGCCCGCCGTCGCCGCCCTGTCCGACCTGGCGGCGCGCCGCCGGTCGGCGCTGCGGTTCGTCGGCGAGCCACGGTCCCGGCCCGCGCCCCTGGAGGTGGCCGCGCACCGGGCGGGCGCGGCGCTCATCGCCGACGGCGCGGTGGCCACGGTGACGTACGTCGCCGGCGGGATCGGCCTGGAGGTCCGCCGCTGCCCACCCGTCGGTGCGGAGGTGCTGCGGTCGCTGCGGGATTCGACGGACGCCGCCAGCGGTTCGGTGGCGGTCGACACCGACCGCACCACGGTCCGCGTCTGGTTGCCGGAGGCGCTGCGATGATCCGGGTCATCGTCGCCGACGACGAGGCCACGGTGCGCGCCGGCATCGCCGCGATCCTCGACGCAGAGCCGGACATCGCGGTCGTCGGCCAGGCCCACGACGGTGACTCGGCCGTCGCGCTCGTCGCGTCGACCACTCCCGACGTCGCCGTCCTGGACGTACGCATGCCAGCCCGCCGGCCCCCCACCCCGGGTCCGCCGGTTCGGGGGCTCCGCCCGGAGGGCCCGCCCTCGGGCCGGCCGACCTGCGCCGACGGGATCGCGGCGGCCGCCGCGATCGGGCAGCGGCATCCGGCGACCCGGATCGTCATGCTGACGACGTTCGGCCTCGACGAGTACGTGTTCGCGGCGCTACGGGCCGGAGCGGCCGGGTTCCTGCTCAAGGACGCGGAGCCGCAGCGGGTCATCGACGCCGTCCGGGTCGTCGCCGCCGGGGACGCGATGCTCGACCCGGGGGTCACCCACCGGCTCATCGACCGGTTCGCGACCGGGCCCGGGCCCGAGGACGCCGCACGCCTCGGCGGGCTGACCCCCCGCGAGACGCAGGTGCTGCACCAGGTGGCACGCGGGCTGTCCAACGCCGAGATCGCGGCGGTCCTGGGCATCAGCGCGTCGACGGTCAAGGACCACGTGGCGGTCGTCCTGGGCAAGCTGGGCGTGCGCGACCGGGTGCAGGCGACGATCGCGGCGTACGAGGGCGGGCTGATCCGCCCGGGGGTACGCGAGCAGCAGGCCCCGGAATCGTCGGGGCACCACGGGTCTCCACCGTCGAAGGGCCGGCTGCTCGGATGAAGGTCCGGCCGGTCGGCCATGCCGCACCCGGCCCCTACCGCCCCGTCGACTCCCTGAGTCACGCACGGCTTTTTTCAAGATCTCCTTCTCCAGCTAGTCAGGAGGTGTCCGGTCTCAGGGGGTCACTTCACTCGGGGCTGGGTGGTGACTCCTGTCGAGGGGCCGGTCCGAGACCTTCCTTGGCCGCGCGGTGAGACCGAGTGAGGCGCGAACCACTCATCAGATACCCCCGGGGGGTATAGGATCGATGGCGAGGAGGTGACGAGATGCCCCGTCACACGCACCAGCACGGCGATCACTCGGCGGCTGCGGGACACGAACAGCACGGCGCGCCCGGGCACGGGGGACACGACAAGCACGCCGGGCATGATCCGGAGGCGTTCCGCCGCAAGTTCTGGCTGAGCCTCGTGCTGACTGTGCCCATCGTGGTGACCAGCCACATGGTGATGGACTGGTTCGGCTATCGGGTCGACTTCCCCGGGATGGACCTGGTCGGGCCGGTGCTGGGCACCGTCGTGTTCGGCTACGGCGGCTGGCCGTTCCTCCAGGGAGCCGTGCGGGAGGTCCGGGATCGCGCGCCCGGGATGATGCTGCTGATCGCGATGGCGATCACCGTGGCCTACGTGGCCTCGCTGGCCACCGCGCTGGGCGCCTTCGACCTGGACTTCTGGTGGGAACTGGCCGCCCTGGTCACCATCATGCTGCTCGGTCACTGGCAGGAGATGAAGGCCATCGGCCAAGCCCAGGGGGCCCTTGCCGCGCTGGCCGCGCTGCTGCCCGACGACGCCGAACGCGTCGGCGAGGACGGCCAACCGCGGCCGGTGGCGGTCGCGGACCTGCGCGTCGGGGACGTGGTGCTGGTCCGGCCGGGCGGGCGGGTACCGGCCGACGGCCAGGTGGTCGACGGCGGCGCCGAACTCGACGAGTCGATGATCACCGGAGAGTCCCGGCCGGTCGACCGGGGTGTTGGTGACCGGGTCGTGGCCGGAACGGTGGCCACCGACGCGGCGATCCGGGTCCGCGTGAACGCGGTCGGCGAGGACACCGCCCTCGCGGGCATCCAGCGACTGGTCGCGCAGGCGCAGCAGTCCAGCGGGCGGGCGCAGGTGCTCGCCGACCGGTTCGCGGCCTGGCTGTTCTACATCGCCACCGCCACGGCGGCGGTCACCCTCGTCGTCTGGACCGTCGTCGGCAACCTCGGCGAGGCGGTGGTCCGCACCGTCACGGTGCTGGTGATCGCCTGCCCCCACGCCCTCGGTCTGGCCATCCCGCTGGTCATCGCCCTGTCCACCGCCGTGGCGGCCAGGGGTGGGATCCTGGTGAAGGATCGGCTCGCGTTGGAGCGGATGCGTACTGTGGACGCGGTGCTGTTCGACAAGACCGGCACCCTGACCCGCGGCGAACACGCGCTGACCGGCGTCGCGGGCGTCGGCGGCACCGCCGACGACGAGGTCCTCGCGGTCGCGGCCGCGGTCGAGGCCGACAGCGAGCACCCCCTGGCCCGGGCGATCGTGTCCGCCGCCGAGGCACGGCAGCCGGCCCGCCGGGCGTCGGGGTTCCGGTCGTTGACCGGGCGGGGCGTGCGGGCCGAGGTCGACGGCGTCAGCTACGCGGTCGGCGGCCCCGCGATGCTGCGGGAAATGGGCGTGGCAATACCCGAGGAGCTGACCCACCGGCAGCGGGAGTGGTCCGACCGGGGAGCCGCGGTGTTGCACCTGCTGCGCCTGGACGGCGACCGGGCCACCGTGGTCGGGGCCCTGGCGTTGGAGGACGAGGTCCGCCCGGAGGCCCGGCAGGCCATCGCCAATCTGCGGGCCCGGGGTGTCCGGAAGATCGTCATGATCACGGGGGACGCGCGGCCGGTCGCCGAGGCGGTTGCCGCAGACCTGGGCTTCCGGGCCGGCGAGGATGAGGTGTACGCGGAGGTGTTGCCCGCCGACAAGGATGACGCCGTGGCCGACCTGCAGCGGCGGGGCCTGCGGGTGGCGATGATCGGTGACGGGGTCAACGACGCCCCGGCGCTGGCCCGCGCCGACGTGGGTATCGCGATCGGCGCCGGCACCGATGTGGCCATCGAGTCGGCAGGGGTCGTGCTGGCCTCCTCCGACCCGCGTGGGGTGACCGGGGTGATCGCGCTGTCCCGGGCCTCCTACCGCAAGATGATCCAGAACCTGGCCTGGGCCGCTGGCTACAACGTCGTCGCACTTCCCCTCGCGGCGGGCGCGTTGGCGTGGGCCGGGGTGACTCTCAGTCCGGCCGTCGGGGCGGTGCTGATGTCGGCGTCGACGATCGTGGTGGCGCTGAACGCCCAACTGCTGCGCCGCGTGCGTCTGCGCCCGGAAGAGATGACGTGACGAGGTTGGCGTCGAGACCCGGCAGGAGCCCGGTGGCGTGATGACCGTGACCGGTATGTCGGCGGTGGGCTGATGGTTCACGCATTGCTGTGCGTCAGCTCGCGGAGGACAGGTAGTCCGCGAGGCGGGCCGAGCCGGTGAGCATCGCCCGACCGCGGGTCGTGATCCGCTCGCGCCACTGGTCGATCGACGCTGCCAGCGGGCCGGGGCCGCCGGCAGCGTGGACTTGCTCGATCACGGCCGCGATGTGCTGTAGTGGGTAGCCGCCTCGGCGCAGCAGGTGGGCGAGTTCGGCGTCGCGTACGTCGTCGGCGTGGTAGGCGCGTGCGGTCCGTGACCGGGTTGGGGCCAGGATTCCGGCTCGTTCCCATTTTCGCAGGGTGGCCGGGGTGACACCGAGCCGATGAGCGAGGACTCCGATCGAGACGGGCCGATCTGAGTCCAGCGTGGCCGGCGGGCCGGAGGCGAGCAGGACGACAGCTGAGGCGACTCGTTCCACGGTCTCCCGGTCGCGGTGAAGCTGTATGTGAGCGGTGTCGAGCACGGCCAGCGCCGTCGGGAGGTCGTCGCCGAGCACGGATTTCATGATCTCCCCGGCGGCGCGGTGGCCGTATCCCGCGATGAGCGCGACGTAGGCGGACAGCGCGCGCACGTGGTCATCGGTGTAGATCCGGTAGCCGCTGGCCGTGCGGGCGGCGGGCGGGATCATCCCGGCCTGCTCGTAGTTGCGGACCGCCTGCGCGGCAGCCCGACTGCCCGGCCCAGATCCACCGGCCGGTACCTCACTGTTTGAGGCTTCACGTGGCAGTCTCCGAGCGAGAGATCGGTGAAGTTTCACAGGTTGGTTCAACGATACGGTTGAGGTCATGGCTTTCGACGCCGAGTTGCTGTCCCTTGTCCGTGCCCGCCGGCCGCACCTGCTCGCGATCGGTGAGCCCTACCACGGGGAGCCGGCATTCCCCCGCCTGCGTAACCGGATCCTCGAAACCCTCGTCGGGCACGGCTTCCGGTCGATCGCGATCGAATCGGACCGGGCCGCCGGCCTCGCCGTCGACGACTACGTCCAGGGCCGGCGCGACGAGGTGGACCTGAGCACCGGCATCAGTCACGGCTGGGGTGCTCACCCGGCCACCCGTGAACTGGTGGACTGGCTGCGCGAACACAACGGGAAACTGCCACCCGCAGAGCGCGTCACCTTCCATGGCTTCGACGCCCCGACCGAGATCACCGGTGCGCCGAGCCCTGGCCCGCTGCTGCGTGAGCTGTGCGAATACCTCGGCGCAGCGACGACCGACCTGGACCGCCTGGTCGGCGAGGAAGACCGCTGGAGCGCCCCGGAGATCATGTACGACGCGTCGCGTTCACCGGGCCGTTCACCGCAGGCCGCCGCGCTACGCGGCCTCGCCGAGGATCTGCGATCCCGGTTGTACGCCGACGCGCCCCATCTCATCGGCGACACCTCCGCCCAGGCCTGGAACCGCGCCAGGGTGCTCGCCACCACGGCGATCGGCCTGCTCACCTACCACGGCGCAATGGCCGAGCCGGGCACCCAGTCCCAGCGGATCGGCCGCCTGCTCGCGGCGCGGGACGCGCTGATGGCGCAGAATCTGCTCGACATCCTCGCCCTGGAACGCGACCGCGGACCGGTCCTGGTCTCCGCCAACAACGCCCACCTCCAGCGGCACCCGAGCCGGTGGGACACCCACTGGGATGGTCAGGACCTCGCAGCACAGTGGAACGGCGCCGGCTCCATCGTGTCGCCACTGCTCGGCGACAAATACCTGTACGTGGCCGGCAGCCTCGGGGCAAGCGGGCCGGTCGGCCTCGGCCAACCGGAGGCCGGCACCTATGAGGAACGTCTCGGCCCGCAGACCGGCATCTTCGCACCACCCGACGGCGGTAACCTGCGCCCACGCGTGACGGACCTGCTCGGGTACTTCCCGCTCGACGCGGCCACGATCCAGACCTGCGACGCGATCCTGCACATCGGCTCGGAGCCCGGCGCGGCTGACGCGGCCCGGATCGCCGGCCGTCCCGCAGTGACCGAGACCCGGATCGAAGCGGGCTCCGAGATGCCGTCCTACACCTGGGGCGACCGGTTCTTCTTCGCCGGCGAGGACCGGATGCGGCCGTTCGCCACGATCGTCGGGCACGACGTGCCCGGTTTCGACGAACGATCCCGGCTGTCCGAGCCCGGACGATACCGGCTCAACATCGAGGTCGGGCGCGCCGAGTTCCGCAACCTGTTCGACTACGGGCCCGAGGAGTTCGCCGCGCACAGCGACACACTCGACTTCACGCAGACCGACCAGCTGATGCCCCATCCCGCCTACGCCGTGCAGGGCTGGGTCTGCGTGGTCAACCCGGGCCCGGCCACCGCGGACGAGGTAGATCGACTGCTGGAACGGGCACGTGCCCGTGCCGCTGATCGTGAGCGCCGCAGGAACCGGTAGGTGCGGTAAGCCCGCGGCTCTACATCTGGTCCCGGCGTAGTTGCAGGGCGGGGTGGCGTGGCGGTGCGAATCCGAGGGTCCGGTAGAGACGTTCGCCGCCCGGGGTGGCGTTGAGGTCGACCACGCTGACCGTGGTGTCGTCGGCGAACCAGCGTAGGAGCGCGTTCAGGCAGTCCCGGGCGTGGCCACGTCCGCGTGCGTGGGGCACGGTGCTGATGTTGAAGACATGACCGCGCAGCCCTCCTGGGTTGCCGGGTCCCGGCGCGTGCCGGTCGCAGAGGCCGGAGGCGTTGCTGACGATGCCGTGTTCGGGGTCTTCGATCACGAAGGCGGCGAACATCTGCGGGTCGCTCAGCGAACGGGTGAACCAGTCCAGGGCGGCGGCCCGCCACGGTGCCGTGGCGTCGCCGACGGGTGCCCCCATCGCCTCCAGCATGGTGACGCGGAGTCGTACCAGCGCAGCCGCGTCGTCGGGGACGGCCCTACGTGGTCGTGCCATTGTTCGTCCTGCTCCCTGCGGCTACCGGCCGACGTCGAGGACGACCTTGCCGCGCACCCGTCCCTCGCTCAGCGCCCGGATCGTGGTGCCGGCGTTCTGCCAACTGTCGCGCCTGGCGATGTGCGGTGTCAGCGTATTGTCCGTGACCCGCGCGGCCAACCATGCCAGGTCCTCGGACAGCCCGGCATGGGCGCCCAGGAAGAAGGAGGTGATGGAGCGGTCGTTGCGCCCGTCGTGGCCGGAGAAGGCGAGGGCGGGGAAACACTCACCCGTACCGCCGACGTTGCCGACCGACACCAGGGTGCCGTGTTCGGCGAGTTTGTCGTATGCCTGCACCAGGGTCTCGCCACCCACCACGTCAATGACGCCGGTCACCGCCCGGTCGAGCTGCCCGGGGGACCGGATCACCTCGTGGGCACCCAGTTCCCGCAGTTCGCCGCCGTGGGTGTCGGGGTCGCTGGTCGACGCCGTGACGTGCGCACCGCCGAGCCGGGCCAGTTGCACGGCGTACCGGCCGACCGCACCGGTGGCACCGGTCACGAGCACCCGGCGTCCGATGATCGGGCCGAGTCGGTGCAGGGCGCGCAGCGCGGTCGTGCCGGCGACCGGCACCGTACTGAGGGCCCCCAGGTCGGCGTCCGCCGGTGCCACACCGATCCAGTCGGTGCGCACTGCGCGTAGCTCCGCCCAGCCGCCGGCGAAGCCCAGCGTCACCACAGGCGTGCCGACGGCCGGACCGGAACCGTCGGCGGCTGCCCGCACCACCACTCCGGCGGCGTCGTAGCCCGGCACGGCTCCGTCCGGGGTGTTGTCCAGGTACAGGTCGCCCGGATTGATGGAACTGGCGACGACACGGATCAGGGATTCGTTGGCGGCGGGCAGCGGGTCGGGTGCCGGGCCGAGCCGGAGACCGCCGGGCACGGTGCGATCAACGAGCAGAGCTTGCATGACGTCGCCTCCCAGGTTCAACTTGCTCTTGAAGCAGAATGCCACTGAGTGGCATTAGCCCGCAAGTGGCGTACGCCGCTCGGTAGTATCACCGCATGGCCACCGCGTCGTCAGCCTCCCCCCCGCCACGGCCCTCGCTGCGGGAACGCAAGAAGCAGCGCACCCGTGAAGCGCTGACGGACACCGCCCTGGACCTGTTCACCCAGCGGGGCTTCGACGGGGTGACGCTCGACGAGCTGTGCGACCGCGTCGAGGTCTCCAAGCGCACCTTCTTCCGCACCTTCGCCAGCAAGGAGGAGGTGGCGATGGCGCCCTACGAGGACCTGTGGAGAACGTTCCTCGATGACCTGGCGCTGCGGCCGGTCACTTTCGGCCGGCCGGTCCTGCTGGTGTTGCAGGACAGCGTGCTGGCCGCCATGCAGGTCATGGACTCGGGTGACTGGACCCGCCGGCTCCTGCTCTGCACGCAACTGGCCGGCAGGACCCCCGCGATCGAAGCCCACTGCCTCTACTTCTGCGACGTCACCGTCCGCGCCGCGCTCGACGTCCTGCACCGCAGGTTCGGTCTCGCGTCCGACGACCTCCGCCCCCGGCTGGCACTGGACGTCCTCGTCGCCGCGTTCCACCGCGGACTCCAGACCTGGACCGCCCGGCCCCATGCGGCCACCGCTGACCAACTGGCCGCCGACACCCGCGCCGCGTTCGCGGCGGTTCCCGGCGTCCTCACCCTCACCGCTGCCACCCCGGCGGAGACGGCCTGACCGCGACGTTGCGCTGTCGACCGGTGTGGTCAGCGCGTTCGGGACGCCGGCGCGAGTCCCGCGATGGATCTTCGCCGACGACCGCAGTTCCAGGGCGACGGGTGACTCCCGGCCGTCCGTCCGGGTCACGCGCCGATCCTCGGTGTCGGGTTGGGGTGCCACCGCTACCGAGGCTGTCCAGCAGGCTGGATTGAGGGCTTTCGTCGGGTTCCGCAGACTCAGGGAGTTCGATGTCGTAGGACCCACGAGGAGCTGTTCAACGTGCCTATCGTCCTCTTCCCGAAGGATCGACCCACCCGGCGGCGTCTCCGTGCACTCGCCATCACAGCGGTCGCCGTGACCACGGTCGGCGGTCTCGCGTTCACCGGCTCCGCCTCGGCCGGGCCGTCCGACGCCCGCCGCGACAGCATCCAGCAAGGTCTGGACAAGCTCGTCGGCACCGACCGGCACCCGGGCGCGCTGGCCGCGGTCCGCGACCGGCACGGCCGGACGAGGCACTACACGGCCGGCACCGGCGATCTGCGGACCGGCGAGAAGGTGCCGGTGAACGGCAGGGTCCGCATCGGCAGCGCCAGCAAGATGTTCGCCTCCGTCGTGATCCTGCAACTGGTGGGCGAGGGCACGGTGAAGCTCGACGAGCCGGTCGAGACCTACCTGCCCGGCCTGGTACGGGCCGAGGGCGTGGACGCCACCAAGATCACGGTACGTCAGCTGCTCCGGCACGACAGCGGCCTGCCCGACTACACCGACACCATGTTCTCGGCCATGGGCGACCTGCTCACCTACCAGCACATCTACCTGGAGCCCCGCGAACTGCTCGACCTGGCCAACGCGCGCACGGACGGCAGGCCCGCCGGCGGCGGCTGGTCCTACAGCAACACGAACTACCTCCTGGCCGGCCTGATCGCCCAGCGGGTCACCGGCCGCCCGTTCAACGAACTGGTCACCTCCCGCGTGATCGAGCGGATCGGCCTGCGCGACACCTACGCGCCCGGGGTCGGCGACAAGCAGATCCACGGCCGGCACCCGCACGGCTACCAGCGTGACCCGGCGACCGACAAGCTGGTCGACTTCACGACGATGGACCCCAGTTGGGGTTGGGCCGCCGGTCAGCTGATCTCCACACCGGGTGACCTCAACACGTTCGTGCGGGCCCTGCTGGACGGCAAGCTGCTGCGTCCGGCCCAGTTGGCCGAGATGCGTACGACCATCCCGGCGTACCCGGCGGGCCGGAGCTACGGACTCGGCCTGTTCCGCATCCCGCTCAGTTGCGGCGCGGTGGCGTGGGGCCACGGTGGTGACATTCCGGGTTACTCGACCGCCAACGCGGTCACCGACGACGGCCGCGCCGTGACCGTCGTGGTCACCTCCCTCAACGGGTCGGTGAAGGACGGGTCCGTCGGCGCGGACCGGGACGCGCTCGTCGACGCCGCACTGTGCGGGCGGTGACGGCCGCCGCGAGAGCAATTTCCCCGCAGAGCGCCTGGGTACGGTGTGTCCACACCGTACCCAGGTTGCGTCGGTGTGGGAGGGCCCAATCCGATCGGCAGGCGATGCCGAGGATGGGCCCCGACCTGCCCGCGTTCGAAGACGATTCGGCGCACATTCTGACGCACGACCCGGCCATCGGCCCGGGCGCTGGCATGCCCCCGACCAGATCGAGTAGTGCTGGCTGTACCGGTGTCGGGTAGTGCGGGGGATCGTGCGGCGTGGATATGCAAACAACACTGAGTGAGTCAGCGCGAGGCAAATAAATGGGGAGTTCCCGTGTTCAGTATGGTGAATCGTCCGACGCGTGAGCCGCGTTCCACCGGCGCCTGGCGCCGGGGTGTGATCGCCGCAGCGATGGTCTCGGTGGCGGCGGCCGGCGTTGCGGTCGCGGGCGTGGCGTCGGCGGACGTGTCGAAGGCAAGCACCGGCAACGGCCGGGACAGGTCGCTGCAGGCGGCCCTGGACGCCGCGGTCGCAGACGGAACGCTTCCCGGTGCCCTGATGTCGGTCCGGGATCGGCACGGACGGGTCACCAACTACACCGCCGGGGTGGGTGACATCCGGACCAGGGCGAAGGTTCCGACCGACGGATACGTGCGGATCGCCAGCAACACGAAGATGTTCACCGCTGTGGTCATCCTCCAGTTGGTGGGGGAGGGCACCATCGCGTTGACCGATCCGGTGGAGAAGTTCCTGCCGGGTGTGATGCGGGGGACCGGTGACGGCGCGGCGATCGACGGCCGCCGGATCACGATCGAGCAGCTGCTGCAGCACACCAGTGGGCTGGGCACCTACACCTTCCTCGACAAGGGGATCCTGCCGATCCGGAACCGGTTCTTCGAACCCCGGGAGTTGCTCGACTCGGCCCTGACCCAGCCTCCGACGTACACCCCGGGTGAGGACCCGGTGTGGGAGTACAGCAACGCCGGATACGTGGCACTGGGTCTCGTGGCGCAGCAGGTGACCGGCCGGCCGCTCGCCGAGGTGATCACGGACCGCATCCTGAAGCCGGCCGGACTGCGGGAAACCTACTACCCCGGCCCGGGGCAGCGGGGCATCCGTTCACCCCACCCGCAGGGCTACCTCTTCGCCCAGGACGGCAAGCTGCTGGATATCACCCGCTTCGACCCGTCGGTCGCCGGCGCCGCGGGGCAGATGATCGCGACCCCGACCGACATGAACAAGTTCCTGGTCGCCCTGCAGGACGGCCGGTTGCTCAAGCCGCGCGAGCTGGCGAACATGCGCCGGACGGTGTCGGCCCCCGGCCTTCCCGAGGGGTGGAGCTACGGGCTGGGCACGATCAGGTTCGAGCTCAGCTGCGGGGTGACCGCGTACGGCCACGGCGGCGACGCCGACGGTTTCCAGAGCCGTGTGGGGATCACGACCGACGGCCGGGCGGTCACCCTCGTCGGAACGAACGACGACGCCAAGGTGGATGAGTTGCTGGCCCTGTTCGACAAGGCGCTGTGCGCCGGCAGGTGAGATCGACCTGCCCTTCCCGGGCCGGTGCGGTGGATTCCACCGCACCGGCCCGTTTCCCTGTGCCGGTACGGCCCCACGCGGCACGGCGCGGCTACGGACGAGGATCTCGCCGTAGCCGCGCGGGACGACCTGGGTCTGAAGGCCCGGTCAGGGCACACCTGTTTCGAGGGTGGATCAGCTGCGGTACGCGCGATGCAGGAAGTACAGCCCGGCACCCACACCGCCGAGCAGCAGTACGGTGCTGCCGACGTGACCCCACCAGTGGTCCAGCAGACCGTCGGCCAGCGTGCCGGAGCGCAGCAGTTCCTCCATCACGACGGCCACCGCGAGGACGGCTGTCGCAGCGGCGATCCACCCCCGGCGGCCCGTGTTCCTGTCGCTCGTCATGGCTGGAATCGCCTCCCTGTCTTCCGCCCCGGCGGTATCGTGCCGCAGTGATCCGCCCGCCGCATCGGCCCGGGGGACACTCCGGCACCTGTGCCGTGCGGCATTGTCCGCTGACGCCGTTGCGGCCACCGGTGCGCCGGCCGCGGCGGACGGGTTCACTGTTCGCGGTGGCGGTAGTGGCCGACCACCAGGGAGCCGGCGCAGACGAGGGCGGTGACGCCGAAGAGGACGCTGACGACGGTGCTGCCGGTGGTGGTGTCGACGGACGACGCGATCGCGTTGGCGGTGATGCTCACGAAGAGCAGCAGCCACAGGACCGGCCGCCGGTGGCGGCCGTCGCTCGACGAGATGTGTTCAGCCATCAGCACACGCTAGGAGGATCGCGGGTCGGAAACGATCCCGCCAGCGCGACGACAGGCAGTACAGCCTGCTGTACTGCCAGGCCGGTGGCAGGTGCCCTAAGGTCACGGGCGACGGGGGGCTCGCGGGAGGTGGGCATGCGGCGGTACGCGGGGGAGCGGATACGCGCCGCCGTCGACGCCCTGGAAGACCTGGTCGGTGGCCTCACCACTGCCGTACTGGCGATCGGGGCGCTGCTGTGCCTGGTCATCGTGCTGGTGTCGAGCATCCTCGGCGTCGGCATCCCGCTGATCCCCGGCGCCCTGCGGGTCGTGCGATCGGTCGCCGACCGCGAACGGCTGCGGCTGTCCCGGTGGGGCCCGGAGATCCTCAGCCCGCCCCCGGCACCCGACCGGGCCCTGGCCGGGCTGCGTGACCCGGCCGTACGTCGTGAACTCGTCTGGTTGCCGGTGCACTCCTCCTTCGGCCTGGCGATGGGCCTGCTCGGGCTGACCCTGCCGTTGACCGCCCTGCAGAGCCTGACCTTCCCGTTCTGGCACCGCCTGGTACCACCCGAGGACGGCGGGCCCGGCCTGGTGTCGTGGCGGATCGACGGCCTGGTCGACGCGATCGGCGTGTCGCTGCTCGGCGCGGCCCTGATGGCAGTGCTCTTCGGCGCGGGCCGGTGGCTGGCCCGGCTCCAGGCGTGGCCGGGCCTGCTGCTGCTGTCGCCGCCTGCCGGCACCGACCTCAGCCTCCGGGTGGCCCAGTTGACGGCCACCCGGGCCGCCGCCCTGGACGCGCACGCCGCCGAACTGCGCCGGATCGAGCGGTCGCTGCACGACGGTACCCAGAACCGACTGGTTGCGGTCACCGTGCTGCTCGGCGCTGCCGGCCGGGCCCTGGCACGGGACCCGGCGGTCGGCCGGGAACTGGTCGAGCGTGCGCAACTGGCGGCCGAACAGGCGCTCGGCGAACTGCGTACCGTGGTGCGCAGCATCCTGCCGCCGGTGCTCGACGACCGGGGACTGGCCGGTGCGCTCGACGGTCTGGTCGCCGGGTGTGCCCTGCCCTGCCGTCTGGACGTCCACCTGCCCGGCCGATGCGCGGTGTCGGTGGAGGCCACCGCCTATTTCGTGGTCGCCGAGGCGCTGACGAACGCGGTCAAGCACAGCGGGGCCGCCGGCGTCGCCGTGAGTGTCACCATGGACGTGGTGAACCGCCGGCTCCGGCTCACGGTCAGCGACGACGGCTGCGGCGGTGCCGACGAGCACGGCGGATCCGGCCTGGCCGGCATCCGTCGCCGGGTCGAGGCCCACGACGGGAAGTTTTTGCTGATCAGCCCATCCGGTGGGCCGACGACGATGGACGTGGAGTTGCCGTGCGAATCGTGATCGCCGAGGACGACGCCCTGCTACGCGAGGGCCTGGTCCTGCTGCTGCGCGCGGAAGGGCTCGACGTGGTGGCGACCGCCGACAATCCGTCCGGTTTCCTCGCCGCCGTCGACGAGCACCGACCGGACGTCGCCATCGTCGATGTGCGGATGCCGCCCACCCATACCGATGAGGGCATCGTCGCCGCCGGTGAGGCCCGCCGCAGACAGCCCGGGTTGGCGGTCCTGGTGCTGTCGGCCTATGTCGAGCAGGCCTTCGCCACCGAGTTGCTCGCCGGCGGCAGCGAACGGCTCGGTTACCTGCTCAAGGAGCGGGTCGGCCGGGTGGAGGAATTCCTCACCGCCCTGCGCCGGGTCGCCGGGGGCGGCACCGCGGTCGACCCGGAGGTGGTGGGGCAACTGCTCGCCCGCAGCCGGCCGGACACCGCCCTGGACCGGCTCACCCCGCGTGAGCGTGAGGTGCTGTCACTGATGGCCGAAGGCCTCGGCAACACGGCCATCTCGGAGCGGTTGTACGTCACCGAGGGCGCGGTGCACAAGAATATTCGCAGCATCTTCGCAAAGCTGGACCTCACCCCGACCGACCGGGTGGACCGCCGGGTCAGTGCGGTGTTGCGCTACCTCGAGGACACCCAGCGCCAGTCGTGAGCGTCCACGGCGTGCGCCGCCAGCCGGCGGTGCGGCCGGGACAC
The DNA here is from genome assembly GCF_048594385.1 of Micromonospora sp. Lineage (NCBI taxonomy): Bacteria > Bacillati > Actinomycetota > Actinomycetes > Micromonosporales > Micromonosporaceae > Micromonospora > Micromonospora sp. The sequence continues at coordinate 14,016 of NZ_JBMDWU010000610.1, forward strand.
AGCAGGCTGTGCCGTGACACGGACGTCGACGGGCGGGCCCGTGATGCGGGCCCGCCCGTCGAACGTGTTCGGCCGATCCGTGGCTGACTACTCCTTGATGCCGATGCCGGCGACCGGCGGGACGCGGAGCAGCCGGGCAACCGGCAGGATCGTGGTGAACAGCGCCAGCAGCGTCGTGCCGCCGATGATGGACACCCATCCCAGCGGTGGTACGTAGGGCACCAGCTGGCCGGTGAGCGTGTGCACGATCGACACCAGGGTGACGGCGGCGATGGCTCCGCCGATGAGCAGCGAGACACCGAGCAGGCCGGTCTGTTCCGCGTGGACCATCCGCTTGACCTGCTTGCCGGTGACACCGACCAGGCGCAGCAGGGCCAGCTCGCGGCCCCGGGCGAGGGCGGCCATGACCATGGTGTTCGCCGCGGCGAGAGCGGCGTAGCCGACCATGATGCCGATCAGGAGCTTGTTGAGCCAGGCGCTCAGCGCGAGGTCGTCGGCGAGCTGACCGCTGACGTCGGCCGTGGTCGTCACCGAGCTGCCGGGGTACTGGCCGATGACCTCGCCCAGCGCGGCGGAGACATCCCTGCCGGGCTCGGTGCGTACCAGGATCCGCTCGTAGCCGGCGACGGCGGTGTGCCCGGCGACGACGTCCTTGACGACGGTGACGTCGCCGAACGCGAAGCCCCGGTCGTAGATCGCCACGACGCGCAGGTCGGCGGGTGTGCCGTCGCCGAGCCGCACCGTGACCTGGTCGCCCACCCGCCAGCCCCTCGACCCGGCCTGCAGCGTCGACGCTGCCATGGCCGACCCGCGCAGGTCCGCCAGGCTCCCGCTGCGGACCTTGAGGTCCATGGTGAGGTCGACGCCCTGCGGGTCGATCGCCTGCGCGTCCGCGCCCTCGGCGGCTCCGTCCGGGATGATCGAGGTGTTCCGTACGCCGGTCGCCGCGAGCACACCGGGGATGTCGCGGATCTGCGCCAGCATGGAGTCGGGCAGTCCGGTGGCGGAAACCACTGTCTGCTGGGCCAGCATCCCACCACGGTTCTCGGCGACGATCTGCTTGTCCAGGTTGTCCTGGAGGAACCAGATCGAGCCACCGAAGCCGACGGACAGCACCAGTGCGGTCAGCACCGTGACCATGCCCTGGGCGTTGGCGCGCAGATTCGCCGCGGCGAGGTAACCGCTGTCACCCCACACCCGCCGCAGCACCGGGGCGAGCAGACGGGCGGCCGCCCGGTTGACCCACGGCCCGAGCAGAGCGACCGCGAGGACGAACAGGCACAGCAGACCCATCGCGGGCCCGAGGGCGGCGGTCCCCTTCGCCGCGCCGGTGAGGGCGATCAGGACGAAGCCGCCGGCCAGGGCGGCGAAGCCGAAGATCAGGCGAAGGACACCGTTGCGGCCGGATTCCACGGCGATCTCACCGAGCGCCTCCGTCGGGCGGATCCGCACCGTCCGGCGCGCCGCGAGCAACGCGGCACCGGTCGCCACCGTGACCGTCGCCACCGCCACGGCGATCGCCGCCCAGCCGCCACCGCGAACCGGGAAGGTGTCCGGGATGAACGCCCGGTCCACCAGCTCCTGGTGCAGCCAGCGGCTGGCGAGCCAACCGACGGGCACACCGATGACGACCGACAACAGGCTGAGCAGTCCCACCTCGGCGAGGACCAGGCGGGCGACCTGGCCGGGGGTGGCGGCGACGGCGCGCAGCAGGGCGAGGTCACGGCGGCGGTGCCGGACCGCGAGACCGATGGTGCCCGCCACCACGAACATGACCAGCAGCGCCACATAGCCGCCGAACACGCTGCCCAGCTGGACCAGCATGAGGGAGGCCGCCTGGTCCGCGGACTGCTCCAGCAGGCCCCGTTCGTCGCCGGCGTAGGCCTTGACGCCGGCCTCGGCGGCCAGCCGGCGCACGTCGGCCACCACGGCCGCAGCGGCACCGGGTTCGGCCAGGACGGCCACCGCGTCGACCTGTCCCAGCCGTGGGTGGACGACCGCCGCGTGCGCGTCGGTGAAGAACACCGCGGGTGGTGCGTGCGGGTCGGGCCGGGGACCCGCGTGGCGGACGAAACCGCTGACCCGGTACGTCCGCGCGCTGCCGTTCACCAGGACCGGCACCTCGTCGCCGGGAGCGACCGAAGCGGCCAGCCGTTCGTCCAGCGCGACCTCGGTGTCGCGGGTGGGTCGGGCACCCTTGGTCAACTGGTACGGGGTGATGGCGGTGCTGCTCCAGCCGTGACCGGTGGCGGCGCCGTTCGGCAGGATCGCCGGCACCGTCCGGTCGGCGACGACGGTGGCCACCCCCGGCAGTTGCCGGATCCGGTCGACCATCGAGGCCGGGACGGTTCCGCCCTCGGGCAGCACGACGGTGTTCGTTTCCGTTTCGCCGAGCATGGTGGAGGTGAGCGTGATGTCGCGGTTGGCGACGACGACGTCGGCGGCCGCGTAACGCTGGGGGGCGGCGGTGAAGCGCAGGCCGGACTCCACGAGGACGCCCAGCGACATCAGAATCAGCACTCCGGCGGTCATCGCCAGGAGGGTGGCGACCGCGCTGCCCTTGCGGTGACGCAGCATCTGTCCGGCCAGTTTCAGCACGGGTCAGCCCTCCTGCGTCTGCTGCGGGCGACGCCCGAGCGTCGCGAGGTGCTCGGCGATCCGCGCCGCGCCCGGCCGCGGCATGTCCTGCACGATGCGCCCGTCGGCCAGCACCATCACCCGGTCGGCGTAGGACGCCGCCACCGGGTCGTGCGTCACCATGATGACCGTCTGTCCCGCCTCGTCGACCACCGAGCGCAGCAGGGCCAGCACCTCGCCGGCGGTCTGGGTGTCCAGCGCGCCGGTCGGTTCGTCACAGAAGATGACCTCCGGTCGGGTGGCCAGTGCCCGGGCGATCGCGACGCGTTGCTGCTGCCCGCCGGACAGTTCCGAAGGGCGGTGGGACAACCGCTCGGTGAGCCCGACCCGCTCGACGATCTGCTGAATCCAGAGGGGGTCCGCCCGCTTTCCGGACAACCGCAACGGCAGCGTGATGTTCTCCTGCACCGTCAATGCTCCGACGAGGTTGAACGCCTGAAAGACGAACCCGATCTCCGACCGTCGCAGCTTGGTCAGCTTTGTCTCCGACAGCTTCGACAGTTCCGTTTCCCCGACCCACACCAGGCCGCTGGTCGGGCGGTCCAGCCCCGCCGCGGTCTGCAGCAACGTGCTCTTGCCCGAGCCGGACGGCCCCATTACCGCGGTGAACGTCCCCCGCTGGAAGGTCGCGTCGACACCGGCGAGCGCGGTCACCGCGTGCCGATCCCCGCCATAGACCTTGCGCAACTGCTGGACCCGCACCGCCGCCGCCGGCGTCGCTCTGTCCACCGTCGGCACGAAATCGAGTCGTGCACTATTAACCGCCATCGCCGGACTCCCATTTTTTCGTTGATTTCTTCCGCGCCTGGAAACCATATTTTTGGGAATCCCCGCCAGCAATCCAGGTGGCGGGCCGACCGAGGTAGCGCTGGCTGTACCGTCAGGAGCCCGGCACGGTCGTCAGATGACTCCGGCGGGGCGGATCGCGCGGCGACACGGGTGGGCGCTCCGTTCAGCCACGCGTCCGCGTACGGGACGCGGCGGTGGGGAGCACGCGGCGACGGCGGGTCGGCAGCATCCCGGTCGGGTGGGACATGCTCCAGGCCGCGGTCCTGCAGATCAGTTCCTTGAAGCGCGCGGCCGTCCTGCCGGTCAGCGCCGACGGCTTGGGTCGGTCGTCCGGGGTCACCCACTGCACGAGCGCGTCCCGGCGGCCGAGGCTGACGCACTGCCCGGCGTAGCCGATCCTGTTCGCAGGGATCCGGCCACCGGTCAGCCGCGCGGCGATGACGTCGGCTGCCAGATGTGCGGAGGGAACCCCCGAAGCGCAGGACATCCGCAGCGGCGCGCCGGTCACGCCCGGTGCGAAGGCGGCGTCACCCACGGCGTACACGTCGGGGTGGGAGACCGACCGCATGGTGTCGTCGACGACGATCTGCCCGGTCGCGCAGACGCTCAGGGTGGTGGCCGCGGCGATGGGGTGGACGCCGAATCCGGCGGTCCAGACGGTCACGTCGGCCGGGATCACCCGGCCGTCGCCGGTGACGACGCCGGCCCGCTCGACGGCGGTGACGTCGGCGTGCTCGTACACGGTGATGCCGAGCCGGTCGACGGCCCTGCGCAGGTGGTTGCGGGCCTTGTCGCTCAGCCAGTCGCCGAGGCCGGCCCGTGCGGCGAGCGACGCCCTGAGGTCGGGCCGGGCCTCGGCGATCTCGGTGACGGTCTCGATGCCGGTGAGGCCACCACCGACGACCAGGACGGTCGCGCCGGCGGTGAGGTCAGCCAGGCGGCTACGCAGCTGCAACGCGTACTGCTTGCCCGTGACGTGACAGGCGTGCTCGGTGACGCCGGGAACCGCGCGGTCGGTGGCGGTGCTGCCGAGGGCGTACACGAGTTGGTCGTAGGCGATCTGCCGGGGGCCGCCGGCGTCGACGACGGTGACCGTCCTGCGCTCGACGTCGACGGCGTCGACCTTCGCGATCAGTACCTGCACGCCCGTGCCGGCGAAGACGTCGACCAGCCGGCGGGGCCTGAGGTCCTGACCGGTCGCCAGCTGGTGCATGCGGACCCGCTCGACGAACTCGGCGTCCGCGTTGATCAGGAGGATCTCGGTGTCGGCGGGGTGCAGCCGCCTGTCCAGGCGCGCGGCGGCGTTGGCGCCGGCGTATCCGGCTCCGAGGACGACGATGCGGTGCTTCATGGTTTCGCTCCTGTCCGGTCGGTGTCGCCTCCTGAACCGGACGGCGGCGGAAAACCTGACAGTCGAGGGGCGTGACCCGGGTCACCAGGCGCCGGTCAGCGGCGCACCGTGCTCGGACGTGGCCCAGCGACGGGTCGCCCGTCGGAGCTTCGCGGGATTCACCTGGGCGTGGATGCCGGCGATGCCGTCGGTGGTCACATCCAGCGCGACGATCCCGACGACCCGGTCGTCGACCACCAGCACGAGCCCGGGTACGCCGTTGGCGAGCTCGGCGAACACCTCGGGGCGACCACCGATCGTCTCCCAGGTGGTCTCGCTGGGCGTGAACAGCGTGCGGAGGAACCTCGCCACCCGCAGGCCACCGACGACCGGTCGGGGCACCGAGAAGATCACACCACCGCCGTCGCCCATGCTGACCGCGTCGTCGGTCAGCATCTGCACGAGCGATTCCGTCCTGCCGCTGAGCGCCGCGGCGAGGAACTCCTCGGCGATCCGGCGGGCCGCTGCGGCGTCGACCGCCACCCGACGCCGGTCATCGGCCACATGGTGCCTGGCCCGCCGGAAGATCTGCTGACAGTTGGCCTCGGTGACGTCGAGGACCTCGGCGATCTCGGCGTGGGAGTATCCGAACGCCTCGCGCAGGACGTAGACGACGCGTTCCCTGGCGGAGAGCCGCTCCATCAGGGTGAGCACCGCCATCGACACCGATTCCCGCTGCTCCACGGTGTCGGACGGGCCGAGCATCGGGTCACCGGCGAAAACCGGTTCGGGCAGCCACTGACCCACGTACGTCTCACGCCGCGCCCGCGCCGAGGTGAGCCGGTTGAGGCAGAGGTTGGTGAGCACCCTGGTCAGCCATGCCTCGGGCGTCGCGATCAGGCCCCGGTCGGCGGACTGCCAGCGCAGGAACGTGTCCTGCACCGCGTCCTCGGCGTCGCTCGACGACCCCAGCAGGCGGTACGCGATCGCCTCCAACCGCGCCCTGGCACCCTCGAAGACTTCGACGTCGTGCGCCCCGACCGGCATGGCCCCAGGTTAACCAGCGGTGCCCGACCACCATCCGCGCACCGGACCAGCATGCCCGGCCGTACAGTGGCCTCGCCGTGCGATGCCGTCACCCGACCCCGCGAATGACCTGGAGCAGGCATGATCCCCGCGACACGCAGTCTCGCCGCCGTGGTGGCAGCGGTGTCCCTGAGCGCGTGCGGCACGGCCGGACCCGACAGCCGGCCGGTACGCGACGGCGCGGTGACGACCGCCCCGCCGTCCACGGCCGACCGGAACCACGCATTCCGGCAGCTCGAGGAGAGGTTCGACGCACGGCTGGGGGTCTACGCGATCGACACGGGCACCGGCCGCACGGTGGAATACCGGGCCGACGAGCGGTTCGCGTACTGCTCGACGTTCAAGGCCCTGGCCGCCGCCGAGATCCTCGACGGGACCACCGACGCCGAACTGGACCGGGTGGTGCGGTATTCGGCGGACGACCTGGTGACCTACTCACCGATCACGGAAAAGCACGTCGCCAACGGCATGACACTGCGGGCGATCGCTGACGCGGCCGTGCGCCACAGCGACAACACCGCCGCCAACCTCCTGCTGCGTCGCCTCGGCGGGCCGCCCGGGTTCAGGCAGAAGCTGCGCGAGCTCGGTGACGGGATCACCGAGCCGGTCCGCTCCGAGACCGCGCTCAACGAGGCGAAGCCGGGTGACCGCCGCGACACCAGCACCCCCCGGGTCCTGGCCCGGGACCTGCGGGCGTACGTCGTCGGCGACGCCCTCGAAACGGCGGACCGCGACGTGCTCACCGGCTGGCTGCGGGGCAACACCACAGGCGACGAACTGATCCGCGCCGGTGTCCCCGACGGCTGGATCGTCGGCGACAAGACCGGTGCCGGCGGCTACGGCACCCGCAACGACATCGCGGTGCTCTGGCCCCCGGACCGTGCGCCGATCGTCCTCGCGGTGCTGTCCACCCGCGACACGAAGGACGCCAGCTACGACGACGCCCTCATCGCCCGGGCGGCCGAGGTCACCACCGCACTCCTGTGACCGGATCAGGAAGGGGCGTCGTTCGCCTAGATCATGCGGCGTCGTACCCGCCACACCACCACAGCGACCAGGGCTGCCGCGACGGCGACGAACAGGGCCGCCTCGATGAACTGGAACGTCCAGAACCGGTCGGCCGGGTGGTAGACCCCGAACTGCTGGACGCCCCGGGCGTGCAGGAACTGGTTGAGGTTGGTGCCGGCCCGGTCGGCCGCGTCCTCAAGCTCGTGGTACTCGGTCGAGCTGAGCCTGCGCCCGGTCGCATCGGCGTAGCCCTGTTCGATCGTCCAGTCGGCGACGCCGGGCCCGGGTCGGTGCCCGGTGCCGCCGACGGGGACCGGCTGCATGGCGGTGAGCGGGGTGGCGTACGCGGGGCGGGCCACCAGCGCCACCGACATCCGGGCGGCGAGGAACGCCCCGAACGCGACGCCGAACGCGGGCAGGCTGCGCCGCAGGATCGCCCCGGCGGCGGTGGCGACGGCGAATGCGAACAGCGCGTACGCGACGGGAACGACCCCCTCCAGGTCGAACGCGTCGTACTGGAACCGCCCTTCCCACGCGTCGAACGGCTGCCGGAACCAGGTGAGGACCGCGGTGAACATGCCGGTGAGCGCGACGGTGACGCCGGCCAGTGCCACGAGCTTGGCCGCCAGCCAGCGCATCCGCGGCACGGCCTGCGTCCAGGCGAGCTGCCAGGTGCCGTCCTCCAGTTCGCGGGCGAGCAGCGGCGCGCCGAGGAACGCGCCGATGACGACGGGGACCAGGTAGAAGGCCGCGAGCAGGTTCTCGACGTCCCCGTACCCCTCGTCGAGCCGGCGGAAGGAGGCCGTGCAGGCCCCGTCGACGCCGGCCTGCCCCGCGCACCGGGCGGGACCGCCGGGGAACAGGTCGTGTGCCTGCGTCCCGAACACGAGCAGGGCGATGCCGAACATGCCGACGAGCAGGCCCAGCACGCAGACCTCGGTCCGGTGCTGCCGCCAGATCAACCAGGTCATGCCGGCACCCCCGGGGCGGTCGTCGTGCCCGCCCCGGACGGCCGGCGTAGGTACGCCAGCACCAGGTCCTCCAACGCGACCGGCTGGGCCTGCCAGCCGGGCGCGGTGGGGAGCGCGCCGTCGCGTACCAGCAGGGTGGTGTGCCGGTCGCTGTGGACGGCCTGCACGACGGTGTCGGCCCGGTCCACGTCGGCGGCCGTACGCGGGCCGACGAGCAGCCGGTGCTCGGCGAGGAGGGTGTCGATGTCGCCGGTGAGCGTGACCCGGCCGTGGTTGAGCACGACCAGGTGGTCGCAGACGCGTTCCAGCTCGTGCACGACGTGGGAGGAGAACAGGATGCTCACCCCGCCCTCGGCCACCGCGCCCATGAGGACTTGGAGGAACTCGTGCCGGGCCAGCGGGTCGAGGCTGGCCACCGGTTCGTCGAGGACGAGCAGGTCCGGCCGCTTCGCCAGGGCCAGCGCCAACGCCACCTGGGCCTGCTGCCCGCCGGAGAGCGCACCGGCCTTCCGGTCGAGCGGGATGCCCAGCTTCGCCAGCCGGCGTTCGGCCAGCCCCTGGTCGAACCGCAGGTTGCAGGACCGGCCGAAGCGGAGCATCTCGGCGACGGTGAAGCGCTTGTACAGCGGGTGGTCCTGTGCCAGGAACCCGACCCGGGACAGCGTCTGCGGGGTGCTGGCGGTGACGTCGTGGCCGAGCACCTCCACCGTCCCGGTGCTCGGTGCCAGCAACCCGACGACCAGGCGCAGCAGCGTGGTCTTGCCCGCGCCGTTCGGCCCGACCAGGGCGGTCACGCCGCCCGCCGGCAGGGTCAGGGTGCAGTCGCGCAGCGCCCAGCCCTTGCGGTAACGCTTGCCCACCCCGTCGGTGCGCAGCGCGATCCCGGTGTCCGTCACGCCACGTCCTCGTTCCGCGTCTGCTGGTGGACGGAGGTGAAGAGCGCGGTGACCGCCTGCTCGTCGAGGCCGGCGGCGTAGGCGCGCCGCAGCCAGGTCGCCAGGCCGCGTCGCAGTGAGGTGTACGTCGCCGGTGGTATCACCGCCGACTGCTGCTCGTTGACGAACGTGCCCTGGCCGGGTCGGCCGGTGACCAGGTTCTCCTGCTCCATCTGCCGGTACGCCTTGGCGACGGTGTTCGGGTTGATCGCCAGGTGTTCGACCACCTCGCGGATGAGCGGGAGGCGGTCGCCGGGCCGGAGGAAGCCCAGCAGCACCGCCTGGCGGACCTGCTGCACGAGTTGCAGGTACGGCGGCACGCCGGAGTGGGTGTCGAGCCGGAAGACGAACACGGGAGCCCCTTACTGCTTTACTAGCACCCTAGTAAAGCAGTAAGGGGCCGGTCAACACCGCCACACCGGCCGCAGACCGGTCGGCCGGCGGTACGCCGTATCGCGGACGTACCGGAAAACGCATACGCCCGTGCAACGTGCCGGCGTCTTGACTACGGCCATGAGTTGGAGCACACCACCGTCAACGCACGAACCGCCGACCGGGCAGGGAGCGTGACCATGAACGCGGATCCCGTACGGGGTGTCGACCGGCGGCGGCTGGTCACCTGGGGTGGCATGGCCGCCGTCGGGTTGGTGGCGGGTGCGCCGTTGACGGCTGCCGGCACCGGCCACGCCGGGCCGGCCCGCACCGGCTCGTCCGGGCGCGACCGGGCCCTGCCGGACACCCGGCCAGGCGGGGCCTACGACCGGTACGTGGCCCGGCTGGCCGCCGAGGGCAGATTCTCGGGCGTGGTGCTGCTGTCCCACGGGGGCCGGACGGTGCTGTCCCGCAGCTACGGCATGGCCGACCGGGAGCGGCAGGTCCGCAACCACGAGGGCACCGCCTTCAACCTCTCCTCGGGCAGCCAGCCCTTCCTGTCGGTGGCCGTCCTCCAGTTGGTGCAGCAGGGCAGGGTGGGGCTGGCCGACCCGGTGGGCACCTACCTGACCGGGCTCGCCGCTCCGATCGCCGAGCAGGTGACCATCCACCACCTGCTCACCAACACGTCCGGCCTGGACGCCCCGATGCCGGACTGGCAACGCGTCTTCCACAGCCGGGCGGAGGTGCACGGGTACCACCAGCAGTGGGTCCGGCAGGCGACGCTGACAGGGGTGCCCGGCACCGGGTCCAACGGCCACCTTCCCGGTGGGGGCGTCGGCCTGGCCATGGCCGCGCAGGTCGTGGAGGCCGTGTCCGGCACGACGTTCTGGGACTACGTGCACGAGCACGTGTTCGGGCGCTGCCGGATGACCGGCTCGGCGTTCTACACCAGGGACCAGTGGCTCACCGACGGGCACATCGCGCACCCGTACCTGCGGCAGGCCGACGGCAGCCTGATCGACGCCGTCCGCAACCTGGACAGGGGCAGCCTCGACCCGAACATCCCGGGCCGCAACCCGGGCCGGGCCTTCATCGGGTACGCCTCGGGCGACGGCTTCGCCACCGCACCGGACCTGGTCCGGTTCGCCGAGGCGCTGCGCGACGGCACGGTGCTCGACCGGCCGTACACCGACCTGTTCGCCGGGGCCAAGCTCCCGGGCCCGGTGCCCACGGCGTACGAGGGGTACACGATGCCGGTGAGCATCGTCAACGGCCAGTGGGTGATCGGCCGGGGCGGCGGGGCCGGCGGCATCGGCGCGAACTGGAGCATCTACCCGGACACCGGGTGGGTCGGCGTCATCCTCGCCAACACCGACGGCGTACCCATGCTGGACATCTGTCTGCGGGAGGCCGAGGCCGTCACCGGAGCACCGGTCGGCCCGCCCGGCGGCGGTGGCTGAGTGCTCCGGCGGGACCTTCCGACCCGCACCGCCGTGCTCGCCGGCCTGGCTGTCCTCGGGCTGGCGGGCGCGACGTTCACCGTACGGCGGCCACTGCTGATGTCCGCCCCGACGTGCCTGGCCGGGCGGTGGCACGGCTGCTACGACACGTTCAACGGGGTGGTGCTCATGACCCTGGTTGGCCTGCCGGTGGCGGCCCTGCTGGTGTGGGCGCTGGCACGGCTGCGGCGGGCCGCCGGCGTCACCTCGGCGTGGCGCAGGTCGCTGGCCGAGGTGGGCATGGTCTACGGGACGGTGCCGTTCGTGTGGCTGACCCTGATGCCGGGGGCCGCGCCGGGCGTCGCCCCCGGCCGGGTGAGTCTGGTGCCGCTACGGGACCTGGTCACCATGGGGCCGATCGGGATCGGCGGCAACCTGCTGGTCCTCGCGGCGCTGGGATTCTTCGCCCCGATCCGGTTCCCGGCGCTGGCGTCGGTGCCGCGGGCCCTGGCGCTCGGTGCCGGCTGCTCGGTCCTGATCGAGACCGCACAGTACGTCCTGTGGCTGGACCGGGTGTCGTCGGTGGACGACGTGCTGGTCAACACCGTCGGTGCCGGGCTGGCCGCACTCGCCTCACGCCGGTGGTGGCGTACCCCGGGCAGGGTGCCGCCCCGTCCCGCGCCGGCAGCGGCCGACCCGGGGCCGGCATGAGCACCCCGGTGCCGCTGCCCGCCGACCATAGGCTGCCGACGTGCGCGTACTGATCGTGGAGGACGAGCCGTTCCTGGCCGAGGCCGTCCGGGACGGCCTGCGGCTGGAGGCGATCGCCGCCGACATCGCCCCCGACGGCGACACGGCTCTGGAACTGCTCGCCCTCAACCACTACGACCTGGCGATCCTCGACCGCGACATCCCCGGCCCCTCCGGCGACGAGGTCGCCCGACAGGTCGTCGCCTCCGGCAGCGGCATGCCGATCCTCATGCTCACCGCCGCCGACCGGATCGACGACAAGGCGTCCGGCTTCCAACTCGGCGCCGACGACTACCTGACCAAACCGTTCGACCTGCGGGAACTCGTGCTCCGGATCAGGGCGCTCGACCGCAGGCGCGGGCACGCCCGACCCCCGGTCCGCGAGACCGCCGGCCTGCGGGTCGACCCGTTCCGCCGGGAGGTCTTCCGCGACGGACGCCACGTCGCGCTGACCCGCAAGCAGTTCGCCGTGCTGGAGGTCCTCGTCGCCGCCGAGGGCGGGGTCGTCAGCGCCGAGGAACTGCTGGAACGGGCCTGGGACGTCAACGCCAACCCGTTCACCAACGCCGTCCGGATCACCGTCTCCACCCTGCGCAAACGGCTCGGCGAGCCGTGGATCATCGCCACCGTCCCCGGCGTCGGCTACCGCATCGACACCGGACACCCGGGAGACGGCCGTGGCTAGGGCGCCCGGCCTGAGCGTCCGGCTCAAACTGACCCTCAGCTACGCCGGGTTCGTCATGCTGGCCGGCGGTCTGCTCCTCGGCACCGTGTGGGTGTTCCTGCTGCGGTACGTGCCCGAGGTGATCGACGCCCCCCGGCTGCCCACGCCGGCACCCGACAGCTCCCCGCTGCCCGCTCCCACCATGTTCGTGCCGGACCGCTTCGACCTGCTGCGCGCCTTCGCCCCGAGAGCGGTCCAGGTGCTGGCGATCCTGCTGGTCTTCGGCCTGCTGGGCGGCTGGGTCCTGGCCGGCCGGATGCTCGCGCCGCTGACCCGCATCACCCACGCCACCCGGGTGGCGGCGGCCGGGTCGCTGTCCCACCGGGTCCGGCTGGAGGGCCGTCGGGACGAGTTCCGGGAACTCTCCGACGCGTTCGACTCGATGCTCGAACGACTCGAATCCCACGTCGCCGAGCAGCAGCGGTTCGCCGCGAACGCCTCGCACGAACTGCGTACCCCGCTGGCGATCTCCCGTACCCTGCTCGACGTCGCCCGCCGGGACCCCGACGCCGGGCCGGCCGAACTCCTCGACCGGCTGCACACCGTCAACCAGCGGGCGATCGACCTCACCGAGGCGCTGCTGCTGCTCGGCCACGGCGACCGGGGCACCTTCACCCGTGCCGACGTCGACCTGTCCCTGCTCGCCGAGGAGGCCGCCGAGACGCTGCTCCACCTCGCCGAACGACGTCGGACCACCCTGGAGGTCACCGGAGGGGCGGCCCGGACCAGCGGCTCCGCCGAACTCCTGCTGCGGATGGTGACGAACCTCGTGCAGAACGCCGTCGTCCACAACCTGCCCACCGGCGGCACCGTGACGGTCCACACCGGGGCGTCCGGCGACAACTGCATGCTGCGGATCGAGAACACCGGTCGCCGGCTCCCGCCCGAGCTGGTGCCGACCTTCACCGAGCCGTTCCAGCGCGGCACGGAACGGGTCCGCACCGACGAACACGCCGGCTTCGGACTCGGCCTGGCCATCGTGCACAGCATCGTCCGCGCCCACGCCGGAACCCTCGACCTCGTCGCCCGCCCCGACGGAGGTCTCACGGTCACGGTCCGGCTCCCCGGCATCGGCCATCCCGACGGGCCGGGGTGACCGGCCGGCCCGGGACTGCTACGGACCGGTGTGGATCAGCGCCGCCCACACCTCCGGACGGTCCGGGTGCGCACGCCGTACCCGGTCGATGGCCCGGTCCAGCGCGACGGCCGCATTGTCGGCGTCCAGGCGGCCCCCCGCCTTCAGTCCGGCGTAGACGTCGTCGGCGACCTGGGCCGCCACCCGGTCGGAGACCGCCCACTGGCTGCCGATGACGTGCCGGAAGCCGGCCATCTGCAACGCCGCGGTGAGATGGATGCCCTCGTCGGGCAGGTCCCGACCACCGGCCGCGGTGCGGCACGCGGACAGGTAGGCCAGGTCGCAACCGCCGGCCGACCTGCTGCGGGTGGCGAGCCGGCCGGCCAGCTTCAGGACGCTGAGCTTGCCGTCGACCAGGCGGAGGGCGGCGGCGCTGGGCCGCTTGAAGTCCTGGTCGCCGTGGCAGGCGAAATGCGCCCAACTGTGCTGCTCGAGCGCGGTCAGCACGCCCTCGACGGTGGCGCTGCGGCCGGAGAGCACCCGCAGGCGGGGCACGTGCGAGCTGACCGCGCGCAGCTCGTCGCTGACCGCAGGCAGCGGCGCCTGGCCGGGCAGGGTGCCGAGCCCCACCGCGAACGCCTGCGGCGCCCCGTCCGGCGTCGGGGTGGCGCGGGCGCGCAGCAGCGCTGACAGGCTCGGGGTGTAGGACGACACGCAGCGGGCGGCGACCGAGATCCGGCGTCTCGCGGCGAGCGGGGCGCTCGCGCCGAACCGGCCGGCGGCGTGCAGCGGCAGCATCGTCAACGGCCCGGTCGGGCACCACCACACCCGGTGCCGCCGGTCCGGCCCGCCACCGAGGATGTCGTCGAGGGCCGCGCAGACGGACTCGCCGACGGTGTCCCAGAGCCACCGTTGCAGGGACACCAGCGTCTGGTGCAGGGCGGCCCGCTCGACCGGCCCGCCGCCCTCCTCCACCGCCCGCTGCACATCGAGGAACGCCACGGCCCGACGCTGCGCGGTGTCGTGGGACAGCCACGGCAACGGCACGGCGCGTACCCCGTCGGCGGTGACGATGATCGCGTCGCTGCGCCAACGGGACGTGTTGACCAGCACCGCCGCCCCGCCCGCGCAGGCCGGCTGGAGGGCGGCGAACGACGGCGGGTGCAGGAAGTTCTCGAAGCCCGGCAGGCGGCGGGCCTCGGCCGCGAGCTGCTCCCAGCGTTCCGCCAACCGGCGACGGTGACCGGCGTCCTCGGTCCCCGCGTGGTGCGGTCCATCCAGCGCACCGGCCAGCAGGTCGCGGCCCAGCTCCCAGCCGGGACGGGCCGGCAGCTCGACGACCGGGGACGCCCCGGTTCCGTCCAGCTCCCGACGGGTCCGGTCGAGTTCCCCGGCGAGCGCGGGCGCGACCGTGGCCAGCGCGGACAGGTCGCTGCGGGTCTGCAGGGCCTGCGACCACAGCACCTGACGGCCCTGCTCCAGCAGCTCCACCGCGCGGTGCGGCTGCCCGGCGGCGATGGCCCAGGCAGCCGCGTCACCGGCCAGGCCGGACACCGCGGCCAGCCGTTTCTCCTGCACGGTACGGTCCAGCCCCCGCCACGCGAGCAGCGGCAGCAGACCCACGGCGGTGCCGTACGCCTCCAGGGCCAGCTCGGCGTCACCGGCCTCGGCGGCGGTCTGCGCCCAGGTGCGGGCCGCGGTCATCCGGATCTCGACGGCTCCCGCCCGGGACGCCGACGACGACCGCCACATGCCGACCGCGGCGTCGAGGTCGGCCGGGTCCCGACCGATCAGGTAGCGCGTCCGCAGTGCCGTGCCGAGCACGTTGAGGGCCCGCGCCCGGTCCGGGTGGCCGGGGGAGAATCCGGCCAGCGCGGCCATGCCGGTGTCGACGGCGTCGCTGACCCCGGCCGGGTCGCTGCTCATCCGGCCCCGGATGAGCAGCGAGTGGGCCAGGCTGACCAGGTGGCCGGCCCGTTGGGTGCCGGCCGTCGGCGCGTCGGCGGCCTCCCGGGAGCTGCGGATCGCCTCGTCCAGGTGCGCCGACGAGTTGCTGCTGAGGCCGTGCATGACCAGCAGGACACCGTGGGTGGCGAGCAGTTGCGCGCGGACCGTGCCGATGCTCGGCAGGTCGGCGACGACCTGCCGGCTGACCTGGACCGCCTCGCGCAGGTCGGCGTCGTCGTCGCCGTCCAGGTTCACCCAACGTTGCATCAGCGCGATCGCCAGCACACCGTTGAGGGCGGCCCGGTCGATGTGCCGTGCGGGAATGGTGGCCAGCCCGCGACGGCAGTGCGCGATCGCCTCGTCGAGGTCACCCGGGCTGCCGGTCCGGGCGAACCGGGTGACCAGGCAGAGCGCCAGCAGCTGGTGGGCGGTGAGCACGTGGTCCGGGTCGGTCGACCGGTGCACCTCCCGGCTGAGCCGGACGGCGGTGTCGATGTCCGCCACCTGGCCGAACCTCTCGGAACCGAGCCGGTACACGTTCGCGCAGCGGAGCAGCACGTCGATCCGCAGCGGGTCGTCCTCGCCGACGGCGGCCACCGCGACGTCCGCGTGCCGTTTGGCCAAGGACAGGTCCGACACCTCGCGCCGCTGTTCGAACCGGAAGCCGACGACCATGGCGAGCTGGGCGTTGACGTACGCCCACCACGGATCGTCAGGTGGGGTCAACGCCGTGGCCCTCCCGGCGGCGGCCACCGCGGCGTCGAGCTGCTTCGGGTCCGAGGTGCGGCCCCGCAGCATCAGCACGGTGGAGAGCGCGGCGAGCGCGTCCACCCGGGACGGATCCGCCGCGAGCAGGTCCCGCGCCACGCCCTCGGCCCGGACCAGCCGCGACTCGTCGCCACTGTCGTTGTAGGCGGCGATGAGCGCGTCCACCGCATCGATGGACCGCTCGGACGCTGGCACCGGCTCAGTAGATTCGACGGCGGCTCGGGCGTCAACCGACGGGAGTGTCGTACATGGAGCAACGCCGTCTGCTGGCCTCGTTGTGCGCCGCCGTACCGACCCTGCGCGAACGTGCGGAGGCGGGGGCGTGGAGCGACCTGCTCGACGAACTCCTCGACGAACTGGCCGCCGGCAGGCCGGTGGTGGAGGTCTGCCGGCAGCTCGGCTGGACGACCGGGACCGAGACCGAGCGCAGCATCGGCGTCGGCCCGTCGGACCACGCCGAGGGGGCCCGGCTGGAGGGCCTCGCGCCGGTGGTGCTCGACGGCGACTACCGCTGCCCGCTGCACCGCTGCTCGCGCCGGGCCCACCGGGACGACCGGGGACGGGTGCCGCACTGCGCGCTCGCCGACACGGCGATGACGTACCGGTCCGAGCCATGATCGAGGTGCTGCTGGGCGAGGTCGGACGGCGGATCAACGACCGCTGGCTGACCCGGGCGCTCGGCCCGGCCCTGCTGTGGCTCGCGGTGGCCGCCTTCGCCGTGCTACCGGGGCGTGATGCCGTCTTCGACGTACCCGGGGCGGCGCTCGCCGCCGCCGACGCCGTCGACCACCTGCGGGAGCGGGTCGGCCTGGCCCTGGTGGTCGGGGCGCTCGTCGTCGCGGCCGCGGCGGTGGCCGCCGGCTGCGCCCAGGCGGCCGGCAGGATCGTCCGCCACGTCTGGCTGGGCACCTGGGCCGGCCCGGCCCGCCGGCTGGCGACCGCGTTGACCGCCCGCCGGCGGGCCGCCGCCGCGCGCCGGTTCACCGCACGGGCACGGGTGGTTCCGGCGGTGTACCTGCCGGCCCGGCCCACCTGGATCGGTGACCGGATCCGGCTCGCCGACGACCGGGTGGCCGCGCAGTACGGCCTGCGCCTGGGCCTGATCTGGCCGCGCCTGTGGCTGCTGCTCACCCCCGAGGGGCGCACCGACGTGATGCAGGCGCGCGACCGGCTCGACCGGGCCGTCGCCTGGGCCGGCTGGGCGGTGCTCTGTCTCGCGCTGACCCCGTGGTGGTGGCCGGCGGCGGTGCTCGGCGTGACCGTCGGTGTCGTCTCCTGGCGGCGGGCCCGGTCGGCGGCGGGCCTGTTCGCCGACATCGTGGAGGCGACCGTCGACCTGCGGCACCGTGGCCTGGTCGCCGAGCTGGGTTTCCCGGTCGAGCAGGGGCGTCCGCTACCGCCGTCCACCGCTGCCGCCGTCAACGACCTGCTGCACAAGGGTGCCAGCGGTCACGGGCAGTACGACCGGGTCGGCGCGGAGAGCGAGCCGACACCGTACCCGTCGTCGTCGGTGACGAGCGACAGCCGGGAGCGCCAGCAGCCGGCCGACGAGGCGGCACCGTCCGGGTCGAACACCACGTTGACCTGAGGGTTGCCGTCGGTCGCGGTGCGGATGCCGATGATCGTCGCGACGGGGAACGGGCCGTTCTTCGCCAGGGTGGCGGCCCGGGCGAGCTGGGTCCGGCTCCGGTCGTCCAGGCGTGGTGAGTCGGTGTTGATCCCGCACAGGAAGCCACGGACGGCGACGACCGAGGACTTCGTCCGGGCGGACGTCCGGTTCAGACCACTGCCCACCCTGACGTCGGTGAAGAGACAGGGCCTGGCCAGCGGAAGGAGCTTCTCAAGGTCGAGCCCGGTCCGCAGGGGCAGGCCGGGATACCGGGTCGCCCCGGCCGCACCGCCGGTGGGCCGGGTCAGACCCGGGATCCCCGTCGGCAACGGGGGATAGGACGGCTGCCCGATCAGTCCCGTCGGGAGAACCGGCCTGGTCGGGTAGGGCCTGCCCGGGGAGTCGTCGTTGCCACTGAGCAGGCCGGCCAGCACCGCGACCGCGGCCAGCGCCGCGACGGCCAGACCCCAACCCCGGCCGGGCGGGCGGGCAGCGGCCATCGCGGACGCGGGGACGACGCGGCGGACCGGGTCCGGGCGGGTCGGCTCCGGGCCGTTCGGGGCGGGGGCGGCCCGTTGCGGCGGTGCCGTCGGCGGGGTGCGGCGGATGCTCCGCTCCAGGGCGTCCGACCACTGCTGCGGGGCGGGCCGCAGGTGTGGGGCGGGGTCCAGGCTCCGGCCGGCGAGGGTGACCAGCTGCCGGTCGAGTCGGGGCCGGGTCGCCTGCGGGTCACGGGTCTGCTGGTCACCGGCGAACAGGCGCACCGCGAGCAGCCCGAACTTGTACGCGTCGGTGGCGGGCGTGGCCAGCTCCTCGGCGTCCGCGTCCGGCACGTGCCACTCGGGGGTCTCGGCCTGCGCCAGCACCGACTCGCCGTGCAGCCGCATCGCGTCGCAGTCGATGAAGTAGCACCGGGGCCGGGAGTCGAGGCTGAACAGCAGGTTGTTCGGTGACAGGTCGCCGACGCAGACGCCGAGCCGGTGCAGCAGGGTCAACGCCTCGCCGGTGTCCCGCAGCAGTTCCAGGCGCATCCGGTCGTCGATGTGCAGCCCCCGGTCGAGCAGATAGTCGTCGCTGTTCAACAGGTACTGCACCTGGGCCAGGACGGTGTCCGGTCCGCGCGGCAGTTGGATGCGGACCCGGAACCGGTCGGGTACCCGTGGCATCAGGAACCCACGGACCACGCCCTCCTTGCGGACGATCGCGGTGGGCCAGGCGGCGAGACCGAGCAGCGTCTCCGCATCCGGGCCGGCCCCGGCGGTGAGCCGGACGAACCGGTTCAACGTGGTGACGTCGACGTCGTCGACGAACCGGGTCGCGTACTCCTTGTAGACCCACCGGGGGTCCTCGGTGAGGGCGTAGACGGTGCCCTGGCCGCCGGTGCCGATGCGGGTACGCGGGCCGAGGGCGGACAGGCTCACCTCGGGCGGCAGCGGGCCGGTCATGACGGCTCGGGCGGCACCGGCCAGACGGCCAGCACGGTGCGGTCGTCGTCCCAGGACCCGCCGGTGAAGTCGAGCATCCAGGCGAGCCGGGTCATCGCGGGCGGCGTGGTCAGCGCGTCGCCGAACAGCCGCCCGAGGTCCCCGGTGCCGTGCCCGAGCGGCTCGGCGAAGCCGTCGGTGGCCAGCACCAGCACGTCGTCCGCGGTGAGCGTCACCGTCACCGGGTCGACCTCGGCGGGCACCCGGGGCAGGGCGGCGACGCCGTCCGGGAGCAGTTCGTCCTGCGGGTCGGCCGGGTCGGTGAACAGCGGCTCCCACCCGCCGTCGCGCAGCCGCCAGGCGGCCGAGTCGCCGACCCGGACCAGGTGGGCGACCGCCCGCCCGGGGCCGTCCGGCCGGACCAGGGCGACGACCACGGTGCTGGCCAGCAGCGACTCGGCCCGCTGCGGATCGGTCTCGCCCAGTTGCCGTCCGGCGTACTCGACGAGCGCCCAGCCCGCGCAGCGCAGCAGGTCGTGCCAGTCGACGGGGTCGTCGGCGCGTTGCAGGTAGTCGACGACCGTCCGGCACACCATGGTCGCGCCCAGGTGGGACAGCGGGGCGTTGGAGACCCCGTCGGCCACCACCGCGATCACCGAACCGGCCGCCGTGGCCAACGCGAAGTCATCCTGCCGGGGTACGCCGGACGCCCGGTGGCCGGGCCCGCGCACCGAGGCCGCCCGTACCTCGAAACCGGCCGCCGCCCAGCCGTCGGCCACGGTGTCCGGCCGGTACGGCTGCGTCTGCGGGGCGCGGGACGGCACCTGCGGACCCGGCACCCCGATCAGCGGCGGCACCCAGTCGAAGCTCACACCACGTCCACGGCCATCCGGAAGCTGTCCGGCCGCTCCACGACCAGCTCCGCGGTGTCACCCCCGACGGCCTGCCCCGACCTGATGACGCTGCGGGTCAGCGCGGTGCAGAACTCGGCGATCGCGAAGCCCACCTCGACCCCGGGCGTGGCCACGAACGCGAACTCCGGCCGGGTCGCCACGTGCAGGATCGTCTCGGCCCGCGCCTCACCGATGCCGCACGCGATGATGTTCGGTGCGGTCGGGGTGCGCTCCCGGTCGGTCAACTCGGCGTAGACCGGCTCCCACTGGCCCGGGTCGGTGGGCTGCCCGTCGCTGAGGAAGAACACCGCCGGCCGGTGCACCGCGAAACCCTCCCGCTTGAGGGCCCGTACGTCGGCCGGGATCCGGTCGACCAGCAGACTGAACGCGGCACCGTAGGAGGTCCCGGCGCGTACCGACAACTGCGGCAGCGCCGTCTCGTTGCGCAGGTCGGACAGGGCCGAGTGGACGATCACGTCCTCGGAGAAGCCGATGATCGAAAACCTGACCTTGGCCGCCGCGAGGGGCTCGCGCAGCAGTGCGTCGTGCAGCGACTGGAGCCCGGCGTTCAGCTCGCCCACCACCGGTGTCATGGAGACGGACTCGTCCGCCACCAGATAGACCGGCAGCACCCGCCCGGCAGTCTCCGCCATGCGTACCCCCAACCGTCGTCAGTGGACGGCTTCAACGTAACACCGTGCGTCTATGTGACGACGGCGGTGCGCGACGTGCCGCCCCGCCGGGTCGCCGGGAGGTGGCGTCGAGCGGCGTCGAACCCGCTCACCAGCGTCGTTGCGTCGCGCTGACCGCCATCGCGGCGAGCCCACGACGACCGTCGGACGTGGCGTCGCTGGCCTCCAGCACGGCGAGGGCCCGCCCGGTGCGGCGGGCGATGTCCCGCTCGACGTGGTCGACCGCGCCGATGTCGGTGAAGATGCCCCGTATGCTGCGCAGTTCGTCGGCCGTGAGACTGGTGCCGACCTTGGCCCGGAGGTAGGCCGCCGCCGCCCGGTCGCGCTCGTCGGCGAAGCGCAGGGCCGTGGCGAGGAGCACCGTCCGTTTACCCTCGCGCAGATCGTCGCCGGACGGCTTACCGGTCAACTCCGGGTCGCCGAAGACCCCCAGCAGGTCGTCGCGCAACTGGAAGGCGACGCCGATGTCGACGCCGAACGCGCGGTACGCGGCGACGAGACCGGCACCCGCGCCCGCGACAGCCGCGCCGATGTGCAGCGGGCGCTCCACCGTGTAGGCGGCCGTCTTGTACCTGTCGATCCGTAACGCCGAATCGACCTCCTCGTCGTTGCCGGCCTCGGCCCACAGGTCGAGCAGTTGGCCGGCCAGGACCTCGGTGCGCATGGCCGACCAGACCGGGCCGACCCGCTCGTACGCCTCGACCGGGAGGCCGGCGCCGCGGATCATGTCGTCGGCCCAGCCCTGGGCCAGATCCCCGGCGAGGATGGCGCTGCCGGTGCCGAACGACTCCGCGTCACCCGGCCAGCCGTGGTGGCGGTGCTGTTCGGCGAAGGCCACGTGCGCGGCGGGGTGACCGCGGCGGGTCGGTGAGGCGTCGATGATGTCGTCGTGGATCAGCGCCGACGCGTGGAGCAGTTCGAGCGCGGCACAGGTGTGACGGACCGCCTCCGCGGTGGGGCCGGCCTCGTCGCCGCCGGCACCGATCCACCCCAGCCAGGCGAAGGCCGGCCGTACGCGTTTGCCGCCGCGCAACACGTGACCCTCCAACTCGGCGACCGCGGTGGCGAAGCCCGGCCCGATCGCGTCGGCCTCCGCCCGGCGGTCGACGAAGAACCGCCGCAGCACGGCGTCGATCGCCTCCGTGCTCACGGTCACCCCGGCGGCCGGACCGGCCCGGTGCTCCACGACGGGTGGACGGGTGTTCACGCCGCTCCCGCCCGGGTCCGGGTGCGCAGCGCGGTGCGCAGGGTCGCGACGACCCGTTCCACCTGGCCGGGGGTGAGTTCGGCGTGCATCGGGATGGCCAGGTTGCGCCGGGCGAGGTCGGCGGAGACGGGGCAGTGCTGGCTACTGGCGTAGACGGGTTGTCGGTGGCTGGCCCAGGTGCCGTGACCGCAGCCGATGCCGTGCGTGCGCAGGGCGGTGGCGACGGCGGCGCGGTCGACGTCCGGATGCAGGGTGACCAGGTAGGACTGCCAGGCGTGGCTGCGGTCGTCGGGTACGTGCGGCAGGGTGACGAGGTCCTCGTCGGCGAGCAGGTGGGCGTAGTGCGCGGCGACGGCACGGCGGCGTTCGAGGAGTTCCTCGACGCGGGTGAGCTGCACCTGGAGGATCGCCGCCGCGATGTCGGAGAGTTTGTAGTTGTAGCCGATCTCGGTGAACTCGGGAATGGGGAGGCCGACGACCTGGGCCTGGTCGAAGATGCTGCCGATGCCGAACGAGGAGCGCAGGCGCGCGTCGACGGCGAGGGCGGGATCGGTGGTGAGCAGGGCACCACCCTCGCCACTGGTGATGCCCTTGCGTCCGTGGAAGGACAGGCACGCCACGGGGGCCAGGGCACCGGCGGGTCGACCGCGGTAGGTGGCGCCGATGGCGCAGGCGGCATCTTCGACGAGGAACAGCCCGTGACGTCGGGTGAGGTCGTTCAGCTCGTCGTAGTCCGCCGGCAGGCCGAGGGTGTCCACGGCGATGACGCCGACGGTACGGGAGCCGATCAGAGCGGCTACGGCTTCCGGGTCGACGGTGCCGGTGTCGGGGCGTACGTCGGCGAAGACCGGGGTGGCGCCGACGTAGCGGGCGGCGTGGGCGGGCGCGGGGAAGGTGTAGTCGGCGACGATCACCTCGTCGCCCTCGGTGACGCCGAGGGCGAGCAGTGCCAGGTGCAGGGCGGCACCGCAGTTGCTGACCGCGACCGCGTCGGCCACGCCGTACCGGCGGGTGAGGTCGGCTTCCAGGGCCTTGCCGCTCGGTCCCTGGCCGGCCGGCCAACCCGAGGAGAACACCTGCGCGACCGCGGCCAGTTCCCGCTCGCCCAGACTCGGTCGGACCAGAGGAATCGCGTCCACTCTCATCTCCCCACTACGCCGGATTGCCGTTGGTGCCGGTCAGGGCCGGGAGCCCGTAGCGCAGGGGGGTGATCTGGTCGACGTCGTACCTGTCGCGCAGTCGCTGCACGGCGTCGGGGTCCACCGATTTCCCTGCGGAGAAGATCTCCACGATCTCCTCGAAGTAGTTCTCGTGGTCGGGCGACGGATGGCTCTGGAACAGCATCCGCGCCGGCTCGTCGGTGGAGTTGCGGAACGCGTGCGGGCAGCCGGCCGGGACGAACATGCAGCTACCCGGACCCGCCGTCACCACCCGGTCCCCGTCGGCGGACGCCCAGTCCTGCCATCCGTGCGGGGTGCGGGTGGTGGGTTCGAACGCCAGCAGGTCGAGTCGGCCGTCGAGGACGTAGAAGAACTCCTGCGCGTGGTGATGGGTGTGCGCCCCGACGTCGAAGCCGGGTGGCACCACCACCTCGAAGATCGACGTGGCCGAGCCGTGTGCCTCGGTCACCTTGAAGGTGACCTCCTGTGCCTTGGTGATCAACTTGCGTCCCTCGCCGGGTGGGACGATGAGGCCACTCATGCGATGGTCCCCTTTCCCTAGACCAGTTCCGGGTCGCGGTGCGGAACCGCGGCGGCGGGGGGTGCCAGGTCCAGTGCCGCGCGGGTGTCGGTGCTCCAGCTGCCCACCGCCATCTCGGCGGTGATGCCGGGGCCGAAGGCCGCGATGATCCCGTGGTCCCCCGGGGACGGCGGGTCCTCGTCGAAGAGCCTGCGGGCGGCGTCGAGGACGACCGCGCTGGCGATGTTGCCGTACTCGGTCAGGGTCGCCCAGCTGTGCCGGAACATCTCCCGGTCGACGTCGAGGAACTTGGCGAGGTCGTCCAGGATGCGCGGACCGCCGGCGTGGATGAGGTAGAAGTCGAGGTTGCCGACGTCCCAGCCGTGGCCGTCGGTGAAGCGGCGCAGCACCGGGGCGAGGGGTTCCATCGTGCCGGGCACCCGGCGATCCAGCTGGAAGTGGAATCCGGTGGACCGGACGGCGTAGGAGATCCAGTCCTCGGTGTCCGGGATCAG
Organism: Micromonospora sp.; assembly: GCF_048594385.1. NCBI lineage: Bacteria > Bacillati > Actinomycetota > Actinomycetes > Micromonosporales > Micromonosporaceae > Micromonospora > Micromonospora sp. The sequence goes on from NZ_JBMDWU010000610.1 coordinate 37,870, forward strand.
GTACGAGGCGTTGCGTTCCAGCGTGATGCCGGTGCCACCGTGGCCCCGCACCACGGCGGCCGCCACCGCGTCGCCGAACAGCCCGTCGGACAGCAGCGAACCGACCCCGTCGTCGGTGGGTTGGTAGCAGAGCGAACAGAGCTCGCAGGAGACGATCAGCACGTTGCCCCCGGGGTACGCGGTGCAGAAGTCGTGCGCCCTGTTGATCGCCGTCCCACCGGCCGCGCAGCCCAACTGCGCGATCGGGAGCTGCCGGGTGTCCGGTCGGAAGCCCATCGTGTTGATCAGCCAGGCGGTCAGCGACGGCATCATGAAGCCGGTGCACGACACGTAGATGATCGCGTCGATGTCCCGCGCGGTCACCCCGGCGTGTGCCAGGGCCTGCTCGATGACGCCCGGACAGCGCTTCTTGGACTCGATCTCGTAGATCCGGTTGCGCTCCTCGAAACCCGGGTGGCGCAGCGCCTGCTCGATCGGCTGCACGATGTGCCGCTTGCGTACCCCGGTGTTCCCGATCAGTCGGAGCGCGAGCGGAAGCTGCGGGTTGCCGGCGTGGACCGTCCTGGCGAACTCCAGGGTCTCTTCCATCGTGACGACGTGTTCCGGTACACCCACCGACGGCTTGCACAACGTAGGCATCTCGGGAATCCACTCTCTCTCGGCATTCGGGGGTCACCGGCCGCTGGCCTGGTCGAGGCGTCCGGGCACCCAGGTCCCGGTCCCTGACCGGCGGTCCGGCGGGACGTGATCGGTCAACGAACTGCGTCGAACTCCGCGAGCACCCCGTCCCAGAGGCCGATGCGTGCCCTGATCGCCGCGATGCTGACGGCGGTGGCCTCGGCCTCACGCTGCGGGTCGCCGTCGCAGAGCGCGTCGAGCAGCCGCAGGGCGAGCGGCCCGTGTTCGTCGTGGTCGAGGGCGATGTGGCGGTCGAGGTAGTGACGGAACACCGGCGCGTTGGCGAGTACGTCGTCGACGTTGGCGCGGACCGCCGAGAAGACGTCGGGCAGCAGGTTCTCCCGGCCGTGGCAGAACGACGACGCCACCTCGTGCGGTGCGCCGTCCAGCGCCACGGTGAGGGTGTGGCCGACGAAGTCGCGGACACTGGGCGGGATCTGCTCGTCCTTGAGCGCCGCAGTCGGGCTGACACCGCGGTCGAGGGCGGCGAGGAACCCGTCGATCGGCGCGGTGTCGGCGCCGACCTCGTCCATGGCCCGTCGGTACAGCTCGAAGTGGCTGACGTAACCCCCGCCGATGTCCTCGTCGGTCTCCTCGGCCAGGACGATCTCCAGGATGAACCGGCCGTGCTCGGCGTGCCCCCGGGGTCGCCAGGGCAGGGTCACCGAGGTCACCTCGGTCTGTAGGCGCTTGAGCAGGGTGAAGAAGTCCCATACGGCGAAGACGTGGTGCTTCATGAAGATCCGCAGCCGCTCCTCGGTGGAGATCTGCGCATAGAGGGGGTGGTCGATCAGCCTGGCCCGTGCCGTGTCGAACTCAGCAAGCGCGGTCAACTTCTTCTCCCGGTCAATCGGTGGGACGTCGTGGGGGTCCGCCGACCCGACGGGGACGGCCGGCACCGTGGGCCGGGCCCGCGACCGTCGACGTGGCGGTGCCCGTCAGCTCCGCTTCTCCAGCTCACCCTGGAGCCGGTGTGACAACGCGATCCGCTGGACCTTCAGGGTGCCGGTACGGGGCAGGTCGGCCTGGGGGATCTGGATCGGGGCGGCCAGTTGGGGGAACCTGGCGGCGGCGGTACGCCATCGGTCGAGGTCGAGCGGCTGGTCGTCCCGGGTGCAGATGACCGGGATCGGCTCGGAGTTCGGGCCGGGCACCACGACCAACTCGGTCAGTTCCTCCAGTTCCCCGAGCATGACGTCCTCGACCTCCAGCGCGCTGCGCAACCCGGGGATCATGTCGACCTCCCGGTCGAACATGTGCAGGCAGCCGAGCCTGGTCCGGTAGCCGACGTCCCCGGTGCGCCACCACTCGTCGTCCCGGTTGGTGTCGTACCGCTCCTGCTCGGCGAAGTAGGTCTTGGCCAGGCCGGGCCAGGCGACCTCGATGAAGCCGGGATTCGTCTCCGAGGGTCGCCTGCCGTTGCGGCTGACCACCCGGATCCGCGCGCATCCCGGCATCGCCCAGCCGACACAGCGGCCGTTCGCCCGGTGGGCGGAGTGGCGGAAGTACGGTCGGCCGACGGCCGGGCCGACCTCGCTCTGGCCGTAGATCTGGAAGAACAGCGCTCCCCGCCGCTCGGAGGACCTGAGCAGCCGGCTCATCGTCCGGGGGTGGATCGCGTCGAACGTCGTGCTGAAGTACTTGATCGACGCGAACGGCTTGCGCCGGTCCTCGGTGAGTCGCTCCCACTCCATCAGCGAGTTGGGGAGCACCTCGATGAATCCCGGCCGGTTGGCGAGGAACAGGTCGGCGACGCGGTCCGGATCGGACTCCCGCATGAGCAGTACGGGCATCTCGAAGAACAACGCCAGCGCCATCGCTGCGAACATCCGTGAGTGCACGAAGGAGATGTGGATCGCGACCGTCTCCCGTCGGCGCATCAGCGACAGCAGCCGCCACTGCGGCGTGAGCCGGGCGCCCATTGTCTGCGGCGTGTGCACGACGAGCTTGGGCAGTCCGGTGGTACCCGAGGTGTGGGTGATCATCGCTGGCTCGTCGAACTTCCGGCACACCGGTGTGATCCGCGGGGAGCCGGCGAGGTCGGCGAGCGACGCCGTACCGGGGCGGTGCCCCGTCACGGTGACCACCCGCCTGGTGAGTTCGGCGAGTGGCACGTCGGCCAGGTCGTCGAGCTTACGGTCATCGGTGAGCAGGTTCGGCTGCTCCAGCCGGCCGAGGAGCGCGCCGACGGTGGCGGCGTCCAGGGCGGGCGAGAGCAGCACGGGCACCGCGCCGACGCGCGACGCGGCGCTCGCCAGCACCCAGACGTCGAAGTTGGCGCTCTTGTAGATCGCGATCCGTTCTCCCGGTCGTACCCCGGCCGCCCACAGCCGGGCCGCCCGGTCGTCCACGTGGCCGGCGATCTCGGCCACCGTCAGCCGCCGGCCCGCCTGCGGGAGGACGTCCAGGTCGTGGTCGAGGGTGAGCAGGGTGGACCTGTTCCGGGCCGTGGCCATCTGCGGTACGAGACCGAGGTGCAGGCCGTCCTTCCGGATCGAGCGGTGGATCGCGGAGCCCTTCATCTGAACCGCCTCCTCGGGATCTCTGACGGCCGTTCGGGCCGTTGTTGCGTACCGGTGCGTGTGAGGGGTCCGCGCCCCTGCGGCGCGGGGTGCACCGGCCCGGCCGGGTCGATCGGTCCGGGACGCCGCGACCTCGATCGGGAGGAGTCGCCGGTGCGTGGACGGTGCTGGTTCGGTGACGCGCCGGCCCTGCTCTGCTACGGCTGTGCCCATCTGCGCCGGTCGACATCGGTCCCGGCGGCGTCCTGCTCCCGCTTCCGGGTGCGCTGCCTCGCACAGCATCGAGTACGGGGCTTGACCCGGACTGTCCGGCGGCTTGGTGCCGGCTTGGTGCGGTCTTGGACCAGCGCGCCGGTCAGGCGATCCACCGGCGCTCCACACCCGGTCGTCTCGACGTCCCGTCCTCGCCGCCGGCCGGTCCGGCGTGATCCGGCCGATCTGGACCGGCCGGGCGACCCCGGTGTCCGGGCGCGGTGCCGCCGGGCTGCCGGGTGGCGAGGAGGTGAGGTGCCCGTCGCGGTGGTCGTGCACGGTCTCCAGCCGGTCCCGGCGGGACCGCCCCGCTTTTCTGCCCGGGGCCAGGTATCCGACGCGACACTTTCGTGCCTGCGGTACCGCCTTGATGTCGACCGGGGCTGCGGTTCGTCGGAAACCGTTTTCGAGGCGGTTTCGTCGGCGCGCTCCCGCCCTACCCTTAGGGGAAACCGTACTCCGTCGCCGGCCGGCGGCAGTCTCCGTGAGTTCGACCATATGCGCCGGGTGTCGCGTATTGGTGAGGTCGACAGGTGGGAGAGCCTGTCCGGGGTCGTCCCCGGGGGCCGCTTGCCGAAAATTGGCTTGCAATAACAATTGATCACCAGTGCCGGTGTCGTCGATTATCCGATCACCGCGCCGGGTGGTCCGGTCGGCGGGCCGCGTCAAGTCGATTCCAAGTCGACACCAAGCCGACGGCAAGAGGGATGCCCGAAAATGGTGCCGCGCAGCCTGGCCCGGTGTAGCCGCCGGTGACGTCACGCGTTGACGGGGGACACCGGTCGGCCCCGGCGTGCGTACGGCCGGTCGGTGGCCACTGGCCGGTGTGTCCGCGCGGGCCCGTGGGTCGGTGTGGTTCGCTGGTCCGGCCCCGGCGGCGCACGCTGCGACGGCGCGGGATGCTGAGCTGGGCGGGCGGTGTGGATCGACTGTGGCCGCCGCCCGGCTGGCCCGGGGCGGACCCGGAACGCGTCCGCCGGAAATGCGCCGGGCAGCATGGACGCACCCCGGCCGGCAGCCGTGATCGCGCATAAGGGTACGCCGAAGTGGCACCGTGATCAGCCAGGCGGCGGAAACCCGACACCATCCACCCCGGCCTAACATCGTGACGCCTTTTCGGTGATGTCAACGGGTGCCCGAAGCGAGGGCGTCCCGACTCGATACCATCAATGACCTGCATCGATTAGCGAAGGTTATGGTCCTTATTGCCACCACCTCCGGTCGGCGGTAGCGTTTTGCCCGGCAACATGAGCGCAGCCTAGGTAGCCGCGGGGGAAGGGGCACCGTCATGCGGTCTGCGGTCCATGCCCGGGTAACGGGCAAGCGGGACCACAAACCATTTGGTATCGTCACACCGGACCCGTGTCGTTGCGCTTCTTCCGCTGTTCACACCGGAAGTGCCGACGCATGATCAATATTGCTGTCACGGGGTCCTCATTCCGTACCGCGTCGGACCCCTCCCGAAGGGACGAGGAGCGGGTCGCCTGCCGGGTCCTGGCGGAGTTCCGCGCGCTGGGGCCCCTGGAGGCGGTGGTCGCGGGCCGACTGGTCGATCTGGGCGCACCGAAGCAGCGCGCGCTGTTGGCGTTGCTGGTGAGCCGGGCCGGTCAGCCGGTGGCGGTCGAGGTGATTCTGGAAGCACTGTGGGCGGAGCACCCGCCGCCGTCGGCGATGGCCTCGTTGCAGGCGTACGTGGCCAATCTGCGCCGGGTGCTGGAGCCGGACCGGGCCCCACGGACGCCGGCCACGGTGTTGCGCACCTGCCCGCCCGGCTACCTGCTGGACAGGCGGGTCGTGGACGTCGATGTCCACCGGTTCAGCGGACATGCCACGGCCGGCTGGCAGGCGTGGGACCGGGGCGACGCGCAGCAGGCGCTACACGAGTTCGAGACCGCCCTGTCGCTCTGGCGTGGGCAGGCCTACGCGGAGGTGGCGTACGCCCCCTGCATCGTGCCGGAGGTGGCGCGACTGGAGGAGTTGCGGCTGTCGGTCGTCGAGGCGCGCTGTGCGGCGCTCCTGGCGGTCGGCGCGCACGAGGTGGCCGTCGCCGAACTCGACGCGTTCGTCCACGCCTATCCGTTGCGCGAGTACGGCTGCGAGCTGCTGAGCCTGGCGCTGTACCGGGCGGGCCGGCAGGCCGACGCGCTGGGTGTGCTGCGGGCGACCCAGCGGCGGCTGTCCGAGGAACTGGGCATCGACCCACGACCGTCACTCCAGCACCTGGAACGCGAGATTCTCAACCAGGTGCCGGCGCTGGAGTGGCGTCCCGCCCCGCCTGTCGCGGTGCCGACCGGTCCCGACCGGCCCGCCGCGACGGGGCGGGCCCGGACGACCGGCCCGCTCCCACCGGCGGCACCGTCGCCGCTGGTGGACGGCGAGGTCTTCGTCGGCCGGGAGGACGCCCTGCGACAGCTGCTCGACGCGTTGACCGGGGCGACCGGTCGGGGCCGGGTGGTGACCGTCTCCGGTGAGCCCGGCATCGGCAAGACCAGCCTGCTGCGCCGGTTCGCCATGCTGGCGGGTGCGCCGGTGCTCTGGGGCAGCTGCCCGGAACACGTCGTCGCACCGCCCCTGTGGTTGTGGGAGCAGATCCTGCGGGCGGCCGGCACCTGCTTCCCGCACCATCCCGTACCCGCGCCGGTGGCCGAACTCCTCAACGGCGACCACCAGCAGATGGCGGACGGCACCGAGGTGGCCACGGCCACGCTGCGCCGGTTCGAGGCGATCCTGCACTACCTGACCGACGCTTCCCAGGCCGCACCCCTGGTGATCGTCTTCGACCACCTGCACCGGGCCGATGCGAGTTCCCTGAGGTTGTTGGCCCACCTGGCCGAGTCGGTGCCGGAGAACCGCCTCCTGCTGGCGGTGTCCTACCGGTCGGGGGAGGCGGCGTCCCTGGCCGAGACGCTTGCCGCACTCGCCCGCTCGGAGCTGACCCGGATAGAGCTCGCGGGTCTGGACGTCCGGGAGACCCGGTGCCTGGCGAGCGACCTGCTGCACCGGGAGGTCGGTAGGCCGACCGCCGAGGGGCTCTGGGAACGCACCGAGGGCAACCCGTTCTTCCTGCGGGAACTCATCAAGCTGCTGACCACCGACGAGCATCTCGCGCATCCGCACACGGTGCCGGTGCCCGTGCCGGTACGCGAGGTGGTGCTTCGGCGGATGGGCTGTCTCCCGCAGTCCGCCCTCGACGTGGTGTCGGTGGCCGCCGTCGCCGGCCGACACTTCGCCATCGAGATCGTCGCCGAGGCGGCCGGCATCGGAATCGAGTCGGCGTTGGAGATCATGGACGCCGCCGGCGCGGTGGGCCTGATCGTCGAGGACGAGCAGCGACTGGGATGGTTCCGCTTCACCCACGCCCTGGCCGCCGAGGCGCTCTACGAGTCGATCGGGCGGCTGCGCCGGGTCAGGCTGCACCGACGGATCGGGATGGCGGCGGCCCGGGCCTGGGCGGGTGTTCCGGAACGGGCCGCCGAGATCGCCCGGCACTGGCTGCTGGCCGCCGAACTCGATCCCGCAGCCGCCGCCCGCGCCTGCACGTACGCGGCCGTCGCGGCACGGGCGGCCGACACCCGACTGGCGTTCGGGGAGGCCGCCACACTCTGGCGGCAGGCCCTGACCGCCGCGGAGTTGGCTCAGCGGGAGGATTTCGACAGGTATCCGCTGCTGCTCGGGCTGGGCACCAGCCTGTACCGCGCCGGGAACCCGCGCGACGGGTTGCCCGTGTTCATCCAGGCCATCGAGGAGTCACTGGTCGTGGGGGAGTCCCGTGGCAAACCGGCCACCTCCCGGCTGGTAGCCGTGGCGGCGGCGGCGGTCGGCGAGCCGCTCTGGCGTCAGTCCGGCGACGGTGAGGCCGGCCGTCGGCTCGTCGACGCCCTGGAGCGTGCACTGGCACAGGTGACCGACCCGGTGTCCCATGCCCTGTTGCTGTCCTGCCTGGGCGTGGCCCGCATGCGCGACGACGACCGGGGTCGCCGGGTCGCCCTGTCGGACGAGGCGCTTGCGCTGACCCGGCTCGTGAACGACCGCCTGGCCCTGACCGACCTCCCCCAAGTCGATGCCAACCGGTCGAACAGTCCCGGCCAAGCCCGGTGGTCGATGCTCGACGGCAGATCCGATCAGGGGCCGAACCCTAACTGACCATCAGCCGGTCCCGGGACGTTCCGTGGTGGGTGCCGGGGTCACCTGTCGTGCCGCGGCAGCAAACAATTCGGAGGGATCAGTACATGACGCCAGAAGCCACGCTCGCCCGGTTCCGTGAGTACATGGTGGGGCCGACGCGATTCATGAACCTGCTGTCCTGTTTCGAGCTCGGGCTGATCGATCGGTTGCGGGAGAACCCGGGTCTGACGGCGGTGAAGCTCGGTGACGCGGTGGGGGTGAAGCCGGACGCGGTGGAGCAGCTCCTGCAGTTGATGGTCAAGGAGGGCTTCGTCGCGTACGACGAGGGTTCACGCGCCTACTCGCTGGACGCCCTCGGTGGCGTCGCGGAGGCCGACCTCGACCGCGCGCTCGCCTTCATGAAGATGATCAAAGTGGCCATGCTCCGGCAGATGTTCTATCTCACCGAGAGCGTGCAGACCGGAACGCTCGTGGGGCTCAAGGAGTTCTACGGTTTCGACGGCACGCTCTTCGACGCCGCGGCCGAACACCAGGACATCCTCGAGTCGTGGGGCCGGTTGGCGCAGCTGGAGACCGGCCACGTCTACGGCTGGTTCTTCGAGAACCTCGACATTCCGGCCGGCGCGCGGGTGCTCGACCTGCTCGGCGGCAACGGTCTCGGATCGATCATGACCTACCGGTCGAAGGCGTCACCGGGCCTGCACGTCACGAACTTCGACGCGCCCGGCAAGGAGGAGGAGTCGCTGCGCAACTTCCGGGAACACGGCGTCGAGGAACACTGCTCGTTCGTCGGCGGCGACATCTTCACGGATGTCCCGACCGGTTTCGACGTGGTGCTGATCAAGCACTACCTCGACATGTACGACAGGGGTGACGTGCTCAGGATCCTCAGGAGCGCCAACGGGGCCCTGGAGGTCGGTGGTCAGCTCGTGATCCTGGCGCCGGTCTATCCCGAGGACGTCACCGATCGCGACGACTCCCAGGTCGACTTCTTCCCGACGTTCCTGCTCGGCTGCGCCACCGCTCAGGGCGGGTTGCAGAAGGTGTCGACGTACCGCGACTGGCTTGCCGAGTGCGGCTTCGAGCTGACCCGGGTGGTCGGCAAGGACCCCGCCGACATCCCACCGGACGCCATCCCGAGACGGTTCATCCTCTTCGCGACGAAGACCGCATGACCAGCCGGGACCGGAGCGCCCCACCGACCCCCGTCGCCGGCACCGGGTACGCACTGCACCCCCACACCCGAGCAGGAGCAGCATGACCAGCGACCAGCCCACCCCGGACCGCATCATGCACCTCGTCAACGGCTACTGGGCCACCGGCATCCTCGGCGCGGCGGCGAGCCACTCGCTCTTCACCCACCTGGAGGCCGGCGCGGACACCGCCGGCAGGTTGGCCGACCGGTCCGGCATCTCCGAGCGCGGAGCGCAGACCCTCCTGGACGGGCTCGTCGGCATCGGCCTGGTCGAGCTGCACGACGGTCGCTACCGCAACACCGCCGAGGCGAGCACCTTCCTGGTCGAGGGGAAACCCACCAGCCTGAGCGAGTTCGCCAAGCTCAAGATGACCCACATGGCTGCGCTGGCGGACCTGCCGGAGGTGGTCCGTGCCGGCGGACCGATCAGGGCCGCGACCGTGGAGGTCGCCGACAACCCCCACTGGAAGAAGGTGGTGACGGCCATCGCCCCGCAGTCCGTCCCGGTCACGGCGATCGTCGCCGAACTGCTGGGACTGGCGGACGCCGGCGAGATCTCGATCCTGGATCTCGGCGGCGGCTCGGGGATCTTCTCGGCCGCGTGGCTCGGGCTGAACCCGGCGGCCCGGGCCACCCAGCTCGACTGGGCGCCGATCAACGCGATCGCCCGCCGGCTGGTCGCCGAGCAGGGGGTCGCCGACCGGTTCACCTGTATCGACGGGGACTTTCACAGCACCGAGTTGGCGGCCGCCGCCTACGACGTCGTGGTCTACTCCCACGTGGCCCACCAGGAGGGTCCGGAGGACAACACGGCCCTGCTCGCGAAGGTGCGCGGCGCGCTGCGGCCCGGCGGCACCCTGGTCATCTGTGACTACGTGGTCGACGACGACCGGAGCGGCCCCTCCTTCTCGCTGATCTTCGCGGCGGAGATGCTGCTCAAGAGCAGGCGGGGCGGGACCTGGCGGCGGGCCGACTACCTGGCATGGCTCGCCAAGGCCGGTTTCGAGGACGTCACCTTCCACCCCACTCCGTCGCCGACCACGGTGATCCTCGCCCGCTAGCCGGGCCAACCCATGCTTCTGCCGCTGCCGACGGGTCGGCCCGTGCTCCGCGCGCCGGCCCGGACACCTGGAGGATGAATGTCCGAGCACCCCGAGTCAGCAGACCTGTACTCGGCCATCGAGGAGTCGGCCCGGTTGCTGGAGGTGCCCTGCTCGCGTGAGCGGGTCCAGCCCATCCTGGACGCGTACGCGGATTCGCTGCCGAGTGCCGTCATCGCGCTGCGGGTGGCGACCGGGACGCGGTACCAGGGTGATCTCGACTGGCGCTTCACCGTCGGGAGGGAGGTCGACCCGTACGCGGTGGCGCTGTCGAACGGGCTCACCGGGAGGGCGGACCACCCGGTCGGTGCCCTGCTCGCCGAGATCCGCGAGAACTGTCCGATCGCCGGTTACGGAATCGACTTCGGCGTGGCCGGCGGGTTCAAGAAGATATACGTCTTCTTCCCGCCGGACGGCATGCAGTCGCTGGCCACGCTCGCCGCATGTCCCTCGATGCCCCGCAGTCTGGCCGACAACATGGAGTTCTTCGCCCGGCGCGGCCTCGACGACAGGGTGAACACCTTCGGCATCGACTACCGGCACCGGACGGTGAACGTGTACTTCGGTGCGCTGCCCGACGCATGCCTCACCCCCGAGGGCGTCCTGTCGATGACCCGTGAACTCGGTCTGCCCGATCCGGGCGAGCGGATGCTCCGGCTCGCCCGGCATTCCTTCGGCATCTACGCCAGCCTGGGCTGGGAATCCTCGGCGGTCGAGCGATTCTGCTTCGCCGTGATGACGTCGGACTCGGCATCCCTCCCGGTCCCGTTGGAACCGAAGATCGAGCAGTTTCTGCGGGGGCTGCCCAACAACGCCGCCGACAGCAGGTTCGTCTACTACGCAGGGGTGTCGTCGACCGGTGAGGAGAACTACAAGGTCCAGTCGTACTACAACTGGCAGCCCCGGATGCTCGACCAGATGTTGCTGTCCGACTCCGGTACGACAAGCGGGTGACGCCACGCGCGTTGTCCCGGTCCGTAGCCGTCGCCGTGTGAGAGAGCAGTGGTGCTGATGAGCGACTCCCCGGATGTCCTCGACCTGACCGGTACGGTGCAGGACTTCCTCACCTCGATGCACGCCGCCGGACCGGTCCGGCAGGTGCGGCTACCCAACGGCGTGCCGGTCTGGATGGTCACCCGGCACGCCGAGGTGCGCGAGGCGCTGAACGATCCCCGCCTGTCCAACCGGGACCAGCACGACTGGTTCGACCAGGGCGCGTTGAGTCCGCAGGTGCGGTCCGCGATGAACACGTCGATGCTGCGTATCGACCCGCCCGACCACACGCGGCTGCGCAGGCTGGTCGCCAAGGCTTTCGTGCCCCGGCGGATCGAGGCGCTGCGTCCCCGGGTCGAACACCTCTCCGGGGATCTGCTGGATCGGCTCGCGGCCGGTGCCGACGAGGCGGATCTCATCGCCGCGTACGCGTCCCCGCTGCCCGTCCAGGTGATCTCCGAACTGCTGGGGGTGCCGGTCGAGGACCGGGCCAACTTCCGGAGGTGGGCCGACGCGTTCAGCGCCGGGCTGGGAGCGCCGGTCTTTCCGGTCCGCGAGGTCACCGACTTCGTGGCGCACCTGCAGGGGTTGGTCGCCCGGCGGCGGGTCGACCCGGACGACGCGCTGCTGTCGGCGTTGATTGCCGCCCGGGACCAGGCCGACCGGCTCACCGAGGACGAGCTGATCTCGACGGCCTTCCTGTTCGTCGTCGCCGGCCACGAGACCACGACGAACCTGATCGGCAACGGTCTCTACCTGCTGTTGCGGACCCCGGAGCTGGCCGACCACATCCGGGCCCACCCCGAGGATCTGCCCCAGGCCATCGAGGAGTTCCTCCGGTACGAGAGCCCGGTGACGGGTGCCGCGTTGCGCACCGTCACCACGGCGATGAACCTTTTCGGTACGGAGGTGGCGGCGGGGGATCTGGTCATGGTGTCCCTGCACGCGGCCAACCGGGACGGCACCGCGTTCGCCGACGCCGACCGGTTCCTGATGAACCGTGAGCGCAACCCGCACCTCTCGTTCGGCTACGGCATCCACTTCTGCATGGGGGCGCCGCTGGCCCGGATGGAGGCACAGGTCGCCATCGGGGATTTCCTGGCCCGCTTCCCGCAGGCCCGGCTGGCGGTGGATGCCGACGCCATCGAGTGGCACCCGGGCCTGCTCACCCGAGGGTTGGCCGCGCTGCCGGTCCGGCTCGCCGGTTGACGGCGTACGCCACGGGCGGCGTATGACGACCTGTCGCCGGCAGGGCGGCCCGGGTGGGTCCGGTCGGGCCGGACGACCACCGTCCCGTCCCCGCTTCGTGGGCCACGTCGAGGGGGGGGCCCCCCCCCCCGGCGGGCGGGGGCCCCCCCCC
>NZ_JBMDWU010000611.1:0-5576 GCF_048594385.1 Micromonospora sp.
GACGGGCGGCCCGACCTGCGTACCCTCAACTCCTCGGTACGCCAGAAGCGGCTGGAGGAGTCCTGAACCCACCACGGATCGGGCTGCGCTGCGACGCCGGCCCGCACACCGGCGTCGGGCACCTGGTGCGCTGCCTGGCCCTCGGCGAGGAGTTCCTGGCCCGGGGTGCCCGGGTCGAGCTGTTCGGCACGGTGGACCGGGTCGGCTGGGCCGCCGCCCACCTGGCCGCGTGCGGCATCCCGGTCCACCCCGGTCCGGACACTCCCGCCGGGCTGGTCGAGGCGGCCCGTACGCACGCCCTCGACGCGTTCGTGCTCGACTCGTACGAGCTGGACCCGGCGGGCGCAGGGGTGCTGCGGGCGGCCGGCGTGCTCACCCTGGCGATCGTCGACGGCGACACCCGGGGTCAGGACGCCGACCTCTACCTGGACCAGAACTTCGGCGCGGACACCCCCGACGGGCAGCCCACCGCCGGCACACCCGGCGACGGGCGGCTGCTGGCCGGGGTCCGGTACGCGCTGCTGCGCGACGCGGTGACCGCCGCCCGGCCGGCCGCCCCGCCACCGGCCACCCCGGCACCCCGCCCCCGGGTGCTCGCCTTCTTCGGCGGCACCGACGCGGTCGGCGCGGCCCCGGTGCTGACCCGGGTGCTGCTCGGCACCGGTCACCCGATGGCGGTGACCGTGGTCGTCGCCCGCCCCGGGATCGAGGCCGACCTGTCGCAGGTCGGCACCGGGCGGGGGCAGTCGTTGCACCTCGTCGCGCCGACCGACGCCCTGCCCGCGCTGATCGGCGCCGCCGACCTGGTGGTCAGCGCCGCCGGCACCTCCACCTGGGAACTGTGCTGTCTCGGTGCGCCCGCCGCCCTGGTCTGCGTGGTCGACAACCAGCGTGACGCGTACCGGCGGGTGGTGGCGCACGGGCTCGCCGCCGGCCTCGGCGAGCTGCCGGAACTGGCCGCGCCGGGGTTGGCCGGGCGGGCCGCACGGGCGGACGCGGCCCGCACCCTGCGCACCCTGCTGACCTCCCCCCGGCGACGGGCGGCCCTCGCCGCCCGCGCCTGGACCACCGTCGACGGGCGCGGCCGGCAACGGGTGGCCGAAGCCGTCCTCACCCGGATCGCCGATCGTACGGGTGTACTAAAACCCTGATAGGGTGCCGGGTATGCCGCAGGCCGCCTACCAACCGTCGATGCTCGACCTCACCGACACCGGCCCGACGCTGACCCCGCTGACCGGGCTGCGCCGCCGGATGCTCACCCGGGGCGCCTGGGTCGACCACCTGCCCGGCTGGGTGCACGGCTCCGACGCGGTCCTCGACACCCTGCGCACCGGCGTCCCCTGGCGGGCCGAACGCCGCACCATGTACGACACGCAGGTCGACGTCCCCCGCCTGCTCTGCTGGTACGGCCCCGACCGCCCGCTGCCGCACCCGCTGCTCACCGCCGCCCGCACGGCACTGAGTCGGCACTACGCCGCCGAACTGGGCGAGCCGTTCGTCACCGCCGGCATGTGCCTCTACCGCGACGGGCGGGACAGCGTCGCCTGGCACGGGGACACCCTCGGCCGTTCCGCGCACACCGACACGATGGTGGCGATCGTGTCGTTCGGCGCGCCCCGCCCGCTGCTGCTACGCCCCCGGGGCGGCGGCGACACCCTGCGCGTCCCGCTCGGTCACGGCGACCTGGTGGTGATGGGCGGGTCCTGCCAGCGCACCTGGGAGCATGCCGTGCCCAAGACCACCCGCCCGGTCGGCCCCCGGGTCAGCGTCCAGTTCCGCCCCGTCGACGTCGCCTGACGCCGACGGGGCGGCCGGCCGTCAGCCTCGCGGCGGCCGGGGCGACCTCAGTCGCGTTCGATGAGGTGCCCGACGACGGTCGGGCCGAGCATGACGGCGAAGCCGGACCCGTCCCGGCGCGGATCGGCCGGCGGCAGCTCCACCGGGTCACCGGTCGCCGTCGCGCCCACCGGCCGCGCGCCGATCCAGGCCACCACCAGATCCGTCTCCCCCTTGAGGAACCGCTGCGCCCGCACCCCGCCGGTCGCCCTGCCCTTCGCCGGGTACGACGCGAACGGCGTCACCTTGACCGTCGCCCCCGTCGAGGTGACCACCATCGGCTCCCCGTGCGCGGCGTCATCGGTGCGGACCGCGCCGAAGAACACCACCCGGGCGCCCGCCGGCAGGCTGACCCCGGCCATCCCGCCGCCCTTGAGCCCCTGCGGGCGGACCACGGACGCCGCGAACCGCAGCAGGGACGCCTCACTGGTCACGAACGCCACCGTCTCGCTGCCGTCGTCGAGCCAGGTGGCCCCCACCACCTCGTCGCCCGACCGCAGCGAGATCACCTCGAACTCGTCGGACCGCACCGGCCACTCCGGCGTGCACACCTTCACCACGCCCTGCCGGGTGCCCACCGCCAGGCCCGGGGAGCCCTGCGCGGTCGGGCCCAGCGGGGCCAGCCCGATCACCGTCTCCCCCGCCGCCAACGGGACCAGCTCGGCGGCGGCCATCCCGCCCCGCAGCGACACCGTGCCGGCCTGCTCGGGCAGCACCGGCAGCGGCAACACGTCGACCTTGAAGGCCCGGCCGGCGCTGGTGACCAGGAGCACCCGACCCCGGGCCGTGGTGTGCACGACCGCGCGTACCGTGTCGTGCTTGACCCGGCCGTTGCGCCGACGCCCCTCGGACGCCTCCTCCGACTCGGCCGCCGTCCGGGCGACCAGCCCGGTCGCCGAGAGGATCACCTGACACGGGTCGTCGGCCACCTCCAACGGCCCGGCCGGCACCGACGCCGCCAGCACCTCCTTGAGGTCCCCGTCGACCAGGGTGGTCCGCCGCGCCCCGGAGAACTGCTTCACCACGGCGGCCAACTCGTCGGAGACGACCTTCCGGAGCACCTTCGGGTCGTCGAGAATCTTCGACAGCGCGGCGATCTCCCCGCGCAGCTTCTCCTGCTCGGCCTCCAGCTCGATCCGGTCGTACTTGGTCAACCGGCGCAGCGGGGTGTCCAGGATGTAGGTGGCCTGGATCTCGGAGAGCTTGAACTTCTGCATCAGGCCGTCCTTGGCGGCCTGGGCGTCCTCGCTGGCCCGGATCAGCTTGACCACCCGGTCGATGTCGAGCAGGGCGATCAGCAGGCCGTCGACCAGGTGCAGCCGCTCCTGGCGCTTGCGCCGCCGGTACGCGCTGCGCCGGGTCACCACCTCGTAGCGGTGGGCCAGGAACACCTCCAGCAGCGCCTTCAACCCGAGGGTGCGCGGCTGGCCGTCGACAAGCACCAGGTTGTTGATGCCGAAGGACTGCTCCAGCGGGGTCAGCCGGTAGAGGTCGGCCAGCAACGCCTGCGGGTTGACCCCGACCTTGCACTCGACGACCAGCCGGGTGCCGCTCTCCCGGTCGGTGAGGTCCTTGACGTCGGCGATGCCGGTGAGCCGCTTGGTCTTGTTCACCTCGTTGGTGATTGCCGCGATGACCTTCTCCGCGCCGACGCCGTACGGCAGTTCGACGACGGTGATCGCCTGCCGGCCCCGGCTGCCCTCCAGCGGGCCGATCTCCACCCGGCCACGCATCCGCACCACACCGCGCCCGGTCTCGTACGCCCGGCGCACCTCGTCCAGCCCGAGCAGCAGGCCACCGGTGGGCAGGTCGGGGCCGGGGACGAACTCCATCAGCTTGTCGAGGTCGGCGTCCGGGTGGTTGATCAGCCAGCGGGCGGCGGAGACCACCTCGCCGAGGTGGTGCGGGATCATGTTGGTGGCCATCCCGACCGCGATCCCGGACGCCCCGTTGACCAGCAGGTTGGGGAAGGCGGCGGGCAGCACGGTCGGCTGGGTCAGCGAGCCGTCGTAGTTGGGCTCGACGTCGACGGTGTCCTCGCCCAGCTCACCGACCAGCAGCATCGCCTCCCGCGACATGCGCGCTTCGGTATATCTGGAGGCAGCCGGTCCATCGTCCGGGCTCCCGAAATTGCCATGCCCGTCGATGAGCGGTGCATTGAGCGAAAAATCCTGAGCGAGCCGAACCATCGCGTCGTAAATCGCCGTATCACCGTGTGGATGGTATTTGCCCATACAGTTGTGAACGACGTGCCCCTCGGCGACAAAGGCATGTTCCTCGGAACCAACCTGAATATCGTAGGTAGTAGCGGGTGGCACGACTTCGACCGCGACAACGCGCAGGAAAGACCGACCAGCCAGCGCCTCGAGACGACCAGCCAGCGGCGAGCCGATGCGACGCAACTTGCGGACCCACCCATCGCGCTCAGCACGCCAAAGGGGGAACAACCGGTCCGACAAGGCCACCCCGTTGCGGTCCCGGCCGTAACGCACTGTCGTGCCGGCACCCGACAGGGCAGCCCGGAAGGCGTTCCCGTCTTCGTCACGGAACCATCCGCCACCGCAGTGAGCAGCCGTGAACTCGCGCATGACAGCTCCGCAAGGAAGACGATCGTTGCCCTGCTTGCCGCCATACTCATAGGCACGGTCGACGACCCGCCGCAACCCTTCGCTCTTATAGCCGATCCGCACCCAGGGCAGGAGGATGCCGGCCAGGGCGGCAGCATCACGCCCGGTGACCGCAAGGCCCCGCAGCGCACTGTTGCCTGACTTGTCGGCGCTGCTCCAATGGTGGCCGTGGATACCCATGTCGGCGAGCATGGAGTAGATCTGCCGTACCAGCGCTTCGCTGGTGCTCACGAAGACGATCTCCCGGAAGCGCTTACGCACGTAGCCGTCTCCGTCGAAGAAGCCGGCCAGGAAAGGCGCCCAGGCCGAACGGTCCTCCACGACCTCGTTCGGGACACGCTTGTCGCGACTGAGCGGGCTGGCCGCCTCGAGTAGTCTGGCATGCCGGCTGAAGGTCAGAATATGCTGATCGCGATGGCGGGGGTTAGTCGCCTCCCGTTTGCCCCTGGAGGCGTTCAGTCCGTTTGCGATCGCCCAGCCGTGAGCGGCATCAAGTGGCTCGACGTCGCACATGTGGATGCGGACCCGACCGTCCGCCTCACGCGACCGATCGACAGCGAATCCCTCAGCCACCACGAGCCCCAGCACGTAGTCGCGGTCTTCGCCGTCGGCTGCCAGAGAATCGCGACGACGGCTGCCGTAAGCGACAGTCAGGCGACCCTTCAGGTCGCGAGCCTCCATCCAGCGGATGGAAAGCTCGTCCTCCACCACCTGGAACCGCTGCCCTGGAGTCACCACCATCGTGTGACCGTTACTCCAAGTGATGCGGACGAGATCCGACTCCGGATTCCGGTAGGCAGCGGTCACGGGCACAGGAGACCCGTCACTGTCCAGCACCCAGTCACCGACCTCCACCTCCTCGATGCGACGCAGACCATCCGGAGTGGAGATCAGGGTTCCGGCTACGAAGCAGTCACCGACGATCCGGGCCGACTTGACGTGCCCCCGGTCGGGGCGGTGCCCCTGTTCATACATCGACCACAGGATGCGGCGGTGCACCGGCTTGAGGCCGTCGCGGGCGTCGGGCAGCGCCCGGGAGTGGATGACCGAGAAGGCGTACTCCAGGTAGGAGTCGGACACCTCGGTGACCAGCGGGTTGTCGAAGACCCGCGC